>NZ_JAVRHQ010000019.1:0-81624 GCF_031846485.1 Autumnicola tepida | reverse complement strand
GGTTTTATTTTAGCCTACAGCCTACTTAAACATATCCATTCCGGGAATATCCGGCATTCCTTCTTTGGCGACAGCACCAAGTTCAGCTTCATTAACTTCTGAAGCGCGGGAAATGGCTTTATTCAGTGTAAGCACCAGATAATCTTCAAGTTGCTCCTTGTCTTCAAGCAACTCGTCGGCAATAGAAATATTTTTAATTTCACGGGTGGCGGTAATGGTAATTTTCAGCAGTCCGTCACTGGATTCTTCATCAATAAGTACAGTTTTTAGCCTTTCTTTAGTTGCTTCAACTTTCTCCTGGGTTTCCTTGATCTTGTTCATCATACCCATCATATCTCCAAACATAGTCTTTCTTTTTTTGGTTAAAAACAAATTTACCAAAAATACCTTTTCAATTAAGCATCTTGTGATGCCAATATCGATTATTTTCTTCGGAAGCTTTACATTTGCCAATGCTCAAAATAATAAGAAGTTGAAAACAGATATTTTGCCACCAAAGGCCCGAAAAATAGAGAAAAAGCTGCAAATTCACGGAGACGTGAGAGTAGACAATTACTACTGGATGAACGACCGTGAAAATCCTGAAGTAATTGAATACCTGGAGCACGAGAATAGTTATAATAAACAAATGACCGCCCATACGCAGGCATTGCAGGAAAAGCTGTTCGAAGAAATGAGGGGAAGGATAAAGGAAGATGATGAGTCTGTGCCTTATAAACTGAACAGCTACTGGTACCTCACCAGGTATGAAACGGGAAAAGATTATCCCATTTATTCCAGGAAGAAGGAAAGCCTGGACGCGCCTGAAGAAATCCTGTTCAATGTAAATGAGATGGCTGAAGGTTATGATTATTACCGGCTTGGAGGTTTAAATGTGAGCCCGGACAATAAAATGTGTGCTTTTGCCACAGATACCGTGAGCCGAAGGAAATATACCATCAGGATTAAAGATCTACAATCCGGGGAATTCTATCCTGAACAAATAAAAAATACCACCGGTGGTTCTACCTGGGCTAATGATAACAAGACCTTATATTATACTAAAAAGGATAAGCAAACGCTGAGGTCCTTTCAAATTTACAAGCACATCCTGGGAACCGACCCTGCTGAGGACCAGTTGGTATTTCAGGAAGATGATGAGACTTTTAATACCTATGTATATAAGTCTAAGTCCAGAAAATATATCATAATTGGCTCCAGTAGCACGCTAACTACAGAATACCGCATTCTCGAAGCCGATAATCCTGAAGGGGAATTCCGCGTTTTTCAGCCACGGGTAAAAGGGCTGGAATATAGTATTTCCCATTTTGAAGATCATTTTTATATTTTGACCAATAAAGATGGCGCGGTTAATTTCAAGCTAATGAAGACACCGGTTGCGCAAACCGCTAAGGAGAACTGGACAGATGTAATTCCTCACCGGCAGGATTACCTACTGGAGGATATCGATATTTTTAAAGATTTTCTCGTGGTAAGCGAAAGGAATAACGGCCTTAATAAAATAAGGATCATCCGCTGGGACAATGAAGAGGATTTTTACATTCCTTTCGATAATGAAACCTATACGGCTTATACTTCCATAAACCCGGCGTTTAATACCAGCACGCTGCGTTACACCTATAACTCCCTTACCACACCAACTTCGGTGATAGATTTTGACATGGAGACCAAGGAGAAAACGGTGCTAAAAGAACAGGAAGTGCTTGGAGGGGAATTTGATAAAGAGAATTACACTTCAGAGCGCATATGGGCTACTGCTGAAGATGGGACAAAGGTTCCTGTGACTATGGTTTACCGTAAAGGCATTCAGCGAAATGGTAAAAATCCGCTGCTGCAATATGCCTATGGTTCTTATGGGTCTACCATAGATCCATATTTTTCTTCGGTGCGGTTGAGTCTTCTGGACCGCGGCTTTATTTATGCTATTGCGCATATTCGCGGCGGGGAATATTTAGGAAGGGGCTGGTATGAAGAAGGCAAGCTCTACAATAAAATGAACACTTTTACCGATTATATAGATGTGTCTAAACATCTAATAAAAGAATGTTACACCTCTCCGGAACATCTTTATGCAATGGGTGGTTCGGCCGGTGGTTTACTGATGGGGGCTGTAATCAACATGGCACCAGAGCTGTATAACGGGGTGATTGCGGCAGTTCCTTTTGTAGATGTGGTCACCACGATGCTGGATGATAGTATCCCATTAACTACGGGGGAGTATGACGAATGGGGAAATCCCAATAAAGAAGGCTATTATGAGTATATGAAATCGTACTCGCCTTATGACAATGTAAAAGCTCAGGATTATCCAAACATGCTGGTGACTACCGGTTTGCACGATTCCCAGGTACAGTATTGGGAGCCGGCAAAATGGGTTGCGAAATTAAGGGAGTTAAAAACGGATAATAATATCCTGCTGCTTCATACTAATATGGAAGCAGGGCATGGAGGAGCTTCCGGCAGGTTTGAAGCTTTAAGGGAAGTGGCTGAAGAATACGCGTTTTTACTGGATTTGGAAGGAATTAAAGAATAATTAAAATATTTGCCTTAACTTTGAAACGTTTTAAAAGACCCTGTTTTTTCTGCCGTTTTGCTGAAGAAATGTTTTTTAAAACCATTTTTCTATAACATAAATTGATTTTATGAAAGAAGAGTTGAAAGTGTATGATAATGTATTACAACTTATTGGGAATACACCCCTCATTCAAATCAATAAAATAACCAAAGGCTTTAAAGGGGATTTTTTTGCTAAAGTAGAATCCTTTAATCCCGGCCACTCTGCCAAAGACCGCATTGCCCTTTATATTATTGAAGAAGCCGAAAGAAAAGGAATTCTTAAACCCGGCAGCACCATTGTAGAAACCACTTCGGGAAATACCGGTTTTAGTATTGCCATGGTGAGTGTAATTAAAGGTTACGAATGTATTCTTGCGGTAAGTTCCAAAGCTTCAAAAGATAAAATCGATATGCTGAAGACTATGGGCGCCAAGGTTTATGTATGCCCGGCCCATGTTGCGGCAGATGATCCGCGCTCTTACTACCAGGTGGCGAAAAGGATACATTCTGAAACTAAAAATTCAGTTTATATCAACCAGTACTTTAATGAGCTGAATATGGAGGCGCATTATCGTACTACCGGCCCGGAAATCTGGAAGCAGACAGAAGGAAAAATTACCCACCTTATCGCCTGCAGTGGTACGGGAGGGACAATTTCAGGTACTGCCAGGTATTTAAAAGAGCAAAATCCTGAAGTAAAAATTATTGGTATTGACGCCTATGGTTCTGTTCTGAAGAAATTCCACGAAACCCGTGAGTTTGATTCCGAAGAAATTTATCCGTACAGGATCGAAGGCCTGGGCAAAAATCTTATTCCAACGGCTACTGATTTTGATGTGATAGATCAATTTGTGAAAGTCACCGATGAGGAAAGTGCGCATACCGCCAGGGAACTTGCAAAAACCGAGGGACTCTTCCTTGGTTATACCAGTGGTGCCGCAATGCAGGGTATTAAACAATTGGCGGAAGAAGGTGAATTTGATGAAAACAGCAAAATAGTTACTATTTTTCCAGATCACGGCTCCCGCTACATGAGCAAAGTTTACAGTGATGACTGGATGAACGAACAGGGCTTTTTTGATACAAAAAATGAAGCCGCGGCTCAGGAAATAGAGTTTATTAAATAGATTTGTAGTTCACCTTTTGTAAATTACATTAAAAAGCATCCCTGGAAAAGGATGCTTTTTTGTTTGCAGCAGCTACAGCAGTAAAATAACTTTGGGCAATTCTGCCGATTTTGAGTACTTTTGTGGCTCGTATAAAAAAGAATCAATGAAGGATTTATTTGATAAAATATACAAGGACAAGGGCCCTTTAGGAAAATGGGCAGAACAGGCTGAAGGATATTTTGTTTTTCCTAAACTGGAAGGAGAAATCTCTAACCGAATGAAGTTTAGGGGGAAAGAAGTAATTACCTGGAGCATCAATGATTATCTGGGACTTGCCAACCATCCGGAAGTTCGTAAGGTAGATGCTGAAGCCGCCAAACAATACGGTTCTGCTTATCCTATGGGAGCCAGGATGATGAGTGGCCATACAGATCTTCATGAAAGGCTGCAGGACGAACTTGCTGCTTTTGTACATAAACAGTCTGCTTATCTTCTCAACTTTGGTTACCAGGGAATGGTTTCAACCATAGATGCCCTGGTGTCAAAATCTGATGTTATTGTGTATGATGTAGATGCCCACGCATGTATTATCGATGGGGTAAGGCTTCACCTTGGGCAGCGCTTTACCTATAAGCATAACGATATGGAAAGTATCGAAAAAAACCTGCAGCGTGCCACCAAAATCGCTGAACAAACCGGAGGGGGGATTTTACTCATTTCCGAAGGTGTTTTTGGAATGCGCGGGGAGCAGGGGAAGCTTAAGGAAATTGTTGAGCTGAAGAAAAAGTATCAATTCCGCCTTTTTGTTGATGATGCTCATGGCTTTGGGACACTTGGTAAAACCGGTGCCGGGGCAGGAGAGGAGCAGGGCGTTCAGGATGAAATTGATGTATATTTTGCCACTTTTGCCAAATCCCTTGCAAGTACAGGGGCATTTATTGCCGGCGATAAGGAGATAATGGATTACCTGAAGTATAACCTGCGTTCCCAAATGTTCGCTAAATCCCTGCAAATGCAGCTTGTGGTTGGGGCTTTAAAACGCCTGGAAATGTTGCGAACAATGCCTGAGCTTAAAGAGAAACTTTGGGAGAATGTAAACGCGCTTCAAAACGGACTTAAAGAGCGTGGCTTTGATATTGGTACCACTCAAAGTTGTGTGACTCCTGTTTATCTTAAAGGAAGTATTCCTGAAGCCATGGCCCTGGTAAAGGACCTTAGGGAAAATCATGGGGTTTTCTGTTCTATCGTGGTTTATCCGGTTATTCCGAAAGGCCTTATTCTGCTTAGAATGATTCCTACCGCATCACATACTTTAAAAGATGTGGAAGAAACTTTGGACGCGTTTTCCGCTATCCGGGAAAGATTGGAAAACGGAACTTACAAAAGACTTTCCGCAACTGTCTCTGCTGCTATGGCAGAGAAATCTTAAGATTTATATATTCAGAATAGCAAAAGGTTCGGCAATTACGCCGAACCTTTTCTAGTTTTAGAAAGCTTGTAAATTGGGCTTTAGCTGAATTTCCGCTGATCTTTGATCATTTTCTTTACATCTTTATTATGGCCATAAATTACCATAATATCACCTTCATTAAGAACCGTTTTTGCTGAAGCCACTCCCTGCACGCTCTGGATCTCTTTCATAGATCCTAATTCATTTTGTTCTTTTATCAGCTTGATAGTGGTGAGGACAATTACATTATAATTTCTCCTGAGGCCTATTTCTTCCAGGCTTTTTCCATCATATTCTTTAGGAACAGTGGTTTCAACAATGCTGAAATCTTTGTTTACCTCGAAGGAATCCACCACGCCGTGTAAATTTAGTTTTTTCGCCCAGCGGTCTGCGGTTTCTTCTTCGGGATGTATAATTTCATCAACGCCCATGGCTTCCAGCACGGTCTCCTGCAATGGGGAAACCGCCCTGCTGATAAGCCGCTTTACCTTTAGCTGCTTCATGAGCGCCGTGGCCATGATGTTGGCTCCCTTATCTTCGCCTATGCCAACCACAATTACATCAGCATCTTTATAAGGGAGGTTGGAAACAGCACCAGCTTCTGTGGCATCAAGGTTTATAGCATGGGTTATACGGTCTTTAATAGCTTCCACGCGACTTAACTTCAGGTCTACTCCAATCACTTCATTTCCCATTCCTGTAAGTTTTTCAGCTAAAGAAGCGCCAAAATTCCCCAGTCCTATTATAATATATTTCATCTGTGTTTATTTTTCCGGCTATTTTTCTTCAGCATTATTTCAACTAAAGAATACAACCATCTTTTATCAATGCCCGTTGAAGGCTTTTATTGTTTTAGTTAATCAGGATCTCTTCCGTAGGATATTTATAATTTAAATGTTTTACGCGGCGCATTATAGCAATTAAAATTGAGAGCATGCTAACCCGGCCAATAAACATGGTGGCGATAATAACCAATTTGGAAGCAGCACTTAGTTTTGCCGTTATCCCAACGCTGAGGCCTACTGTACTGTATGCTGAAAAACACTCAAAAGCAATGCTTAGCAGGCTCTTTTCGCTGTCGAAAGATGCGATAAGAAAAACGGCTATTCCAATGACCATTAGCGAAAGCGCTATGATGGCAAAAGCGCGTCTTATGGATAATGCTGAAAGTTCCCTGCGGTAAACTTCCACCCGGTCTTTTCCTTTGGCAATACTTAAAAAATTTAAAGTCGCAATGGCAAATGTGCTGGTTTTAATACCACCTCCCGTAGATGCCGGAGAAGCACCAATCCACATAAGCAATAATATTACCATTAATGTGGCAAAATTTAATGCAGACATGTCCACGGCGTTAAAACCTGCCGTTCTTGGAGTGGTGGCCGTGAAAAACGAGGTCACAAGTTTCCCAAACCACGAATGTTCCTGGAGGGTATTATTATATTCAAAATAAAAGAACAAGGCGGTCCCCACCACAGTTAAAAGAAACGAGGTAAAAAGAACAATACGCGTATTCAGGTTAAGAATCCAGGGAGTATATACTGCTTTCTCGTGGTGAACGAGGTTAAGAATCCTGTTACGAAAATTATGCTTTAAATATTTAAAAAGATTGAAGAGGATGGGAAAACCTATCCCGCCTAAAATAAACAGAGCAGCAATAATAAGCTGCATGGGATAATTAAACCTGAACTCCGGTTCGTACAGGCTGTTTTCCATGGTGGAAAATCCGGCGTTGCAAAATCCTGAAATGGAATGAAACACAGAAAAGAAAATCCGCTGCGGAATAGAGGAAATGGTAGCTTTATTTATGGTGAAGAAAATAAAAACGGCACCAAAGAATTCAATAATAAAAGTAAGCGCTACAATTTTTTTAAGCACTCCAAAAACATCTCCTATCTTTTCTGAATTGGTGATGTCTTTGAGCATAAGCTGATTTTCATAGGAGCTTTTTCCCCTGAAAAAATAGCTGAAATAGCTGGCAAAGGTCATAATTCCCAATCCGCCAAGCTGAATTAAAATCAGGATAATTATTTGACCAAATTGTGTAAAATAAGTGCCTGTATCCACTACAATTAATCCTGTAACACAAACGGCGCTGGTAGCGGTAAAAAGTGCATCTACAAGAGAAAGCCCTTCATGTGTGGCCTTTGGTAACATTAGCAAAATGGTGCCAACCATTATTATTAAAAGGAAACTCATAATAAAAAGTTGGGCGGGATTAAGATATTCCCTGTTAAAGCCAATCTGGATCTCGGAAAATTCCCGGACGAAGTAAACCGATAACGCGAGGTAAAGCCAGCCCATTTTATTCAGAAAAGATAAAAATGGTATCATTTCCAGCACTCCGTCTATCTGTATAAAGATCAAAAGGGCAAAAAGGCTGATGATTACCGCATCAAAAATTCTCACCTTAAGTTGAAATCTTCTGCTCGCAAATGCATACCTGGTAAGTATGGAAGCTGTGCCTACAAAAAGAGCGGTAAAATAAAAGAATTTTAATGCCTGGTCTATTTCATGGCTATGCGTGAAGCCTAAATCTGTAATAAGTAAAAAAATTGCCAGGAAGCTTAGCCAGAAGGAAATTTTTTTTAAAATCTTAGGCAGCGCATTTTTTGCCGGCGAAGAAGGCTGGAACTTTGAAAATTTCAAATCTAAAATTTTAAAGGTTAAAGTGCCAGAAATTATGTTCTAACATAGGTAGAAAAGTCAATAAAAGGGAAAGAAAAAATTCTTTTATGTCTATTCTTTCTCTCTTATATAGGATACAAAAGTAAATAAAACAGCTGCAAAAAGGCGATTGAAAATAAAGAATTTAAGACTTCAGGTGAAGTAAATACCTACAAGGTTTTCTCCAGTTTTAACAGTTACTGCTACAAGAGTATTAATCGCTGTCTTCTTCAAACTGAAAGCCGCTGTCCTGGCTGCGCTGTTTTCTCCTGTCCCTGGGGCCATCGTAAGAATCTTCCAGCACTTCATCTTCATCATGAAAATCCAGTCTATAGGAAAAGCCCCCAGCTATTTGCCATCGCTGCGGTGTGTCTTTAAAATTCACCAGTCCGGAGATATCCACCTGGAGATTGTCCATTAGAAGGTATGCCGCGCCGCCTCGCAGTATATCATCGGCATAAATATCACTAATGTATCCCTGGTATTCCCCAAAAACAGCGAATTTAGGAGTAACGGCATGAGTAACCGTGGCTATTGCACCATAAGTAGGAAATTCTTCGGTAAATTTATCTGCGATAAAGTTCATTACCAGCACCCATCTTCCCCAGTTATTTTGGGTAATAATCGCTGCCTTGGGGCTAAATTTTCCTTCGCCCTCGTATAAGTAAGGATTATCCCCGAAAGAAAAATTGGCGCCACCGTAAACAGAGATGGCAGGAATCAAAGTTTTCCACTTAAAACGCTGATTGGCTTTCCAGCTGTAAAGATTGGGTTTATCCTCTTTGGCGTTTTTATAAGGGTCAAAAACTAGATATTTTGCCCCTATGGTATTGGTCCTGAAATTACTTCTTTTAAATTCTTCGTCTGTATTGCCAATTCTTATAGTGGTGGTTTCCGCCTGGAAGGAGCCAAAAATATTAAGCTCCAGGTTCTCCGTTAACAACCCGTACCTAAGGCCGTAGCTTGCCCCAAGAATGTCCGTTTCTTCACGATAAAGGGCATGGTCATCATTGCCGAAATAAGGACCGGCTTCCAGTTGCAAAACTCCCCTGCCAACCGCGTATCCTCCCTGGGACTCCCCGGGCCGGTTGGAATTTATGGTTTCGGTATATTGGGCCTGGAGGCTAAAAGATATCAGGCTTAGTAGGCTAAGGCAGGCAAGTATTTTCCGCATAATTGCTGTGTTAAGTAGGATCAAAGATAGGAGAATTTATTATTTTTTTATGGCACGAAAAATGAGAATTCTCTACACATCTTTTTATTTTTGCAAAAATGTTTAGCATGTACGAAGCATCATTTTCCGGGATACTCAGAACGATTTTGATTATAATGTTGGTGTATTTTGGAATAAAAATATTATTCCGGTTTTTTGGTCCATTAATCCTAAAGTACTTTATGAAGAAGATGGGGAAGAAATTTCAGGACCAGTTCAGCCAGTTCCAGCAACCACAGCAGGAGAAAGAAGGGAAAGTAAGTATAGATAAAAAACCGCGCAGAGGCAGGAAATCCAACAAAAATGTTGGGGAGTATATCGATTACGAAGAAATTGATTAATTTCGAACCATCACCGGCTTAAGCACCGGCCTGGTCATTATAATATCGACAAAGGCCTAAATTTATATATTTGGCCGCAAATTCTGAAAAATTACATTCAGGATATGTTTCAACCCAAAAATCTGATTGATGGTCAATTTGAAAAGATTTCTTCCTCACCTGCTGGTTCTGGCAGGTTTTGTAATTATTGCCTTAGCTTATTTTAATCCTGTACTACAGGGAAAAGAAATTTTTCAGAGTGATATTGTCCAATATATTGGAATGTCTAAAGAACAATCCGATTTTAGGGCGCAAACCGGAGAAGAACCCTACTGGACAGATTCCGCTTTTGGCGGAATGCCCACTTACCAGCTGGGCGCGCATTATCCGCATAATTATATTAAAAAATTAGATGATGTGCTAAGGTTTTTGCCCCGGCCGGCAGACTATCTTTTTCTGTATTTTATAGGGTTTTATATTCTTCTTCTGTGTCTAAAGCTTGACTACAAACTAGCCTTTCTGGGCGCTTTGGCCTTCGGTTTTTCCACTTATTTTATCATTATTCTAGGCGTGGGGCATAATGCCAAAGCCCATGCGATTGCATATATGCCCGCGGTTTTAGGCGGAATTATCCTTATTTTCAGGTCCAGGTTTATCCCTGGCTTTATCCTGCTGTCCCTGGCAATGGCCCTGGAAATTGGAGCCAACCATTTCCAGATGACTTATTATTTGCTCCTGCTCGTGGTGTGCCTTGGAATTGCTTATTTAATTGATGCTTTCCGGAAAAAGATGCTCCCGCACTATTTTAAAGCCATAGGAATCATGGTGGTAGCCGTTATATTAGCTATAGGGGCGAATGCTACCAATCTTCTGGCTACGCAGGAATATACCTCCTTTAGCACGCGTGGGGATACCGGCCTCACTATTAATCCTGATGGTTCGCCAAAAACTTCTTCAGGGCTGGATTTTGAATACATCACCAGTTACAGTTATGGTATCCCGGAAACGCTCAATCTATTTATTCCCCGTTTTATGGGTGGTTCCAGCCAGGAGGATATAGGTAAAGATTCCGAAGTTTACAAGGCGCTTTTAAACCTGGGCGCTTCTCCCAGCCAGGCAGCTGATTTTGCTGAAAATGCCCCGGCATACTGGGGAAATCAACCTTATGTAGGTGCTCCGGCCTATATTGGCGCAAGTGTTCTTTTTCTCTTCATATTCGCTCTGTTCCTCATCAGGGGGCGCTTAAAATGGTGGATAGCAGGTGCAAGTATTCTGGCTTTACTCTTGTCCTGGGGTAAAAATTTTTCCTTTTTAACTGAATTCTTTATCGACTATGTGCCGTTATATGACAAATTCAGGGCAGTGACTTCTATACAGGTAATTATTGAACTCTGCGTACCGCTTTTGGCGGTTTTTGGGCTTTATAAGTTATTCAACAAAGTTGAAAAAGACGAAGTGAAGACTGAAGCATTAAAGTGGACTACAATAATCACCGGCGGATTGTGCGTTTTGTTTTTACTCATGAAATCTGTTCTCTTTGATTTTAGCGGCGATAGCGATTCGGCATTAATTCAGCAGTTAGGGATAGAATTTGTGAGGGCTTTAAAAGAAGACCGTAAATCACTGCTGGTCTCAGACACTTTGCGCAGCCTGGTTTTCGTGATCCTTTCCGCAGGAATCATTGTGCTTTATCTGAAAAAGAAAATTTCTGACAAAATTGTGGTTGCCGGCTTCGCGATCCTGTTTTTAGTTGATCTGGTAGGAGTGGACCGCCGGTATGTAAATAATGAAGATTTTGTGCAGGCAAGGCAAATGGAACAGCCTTTTCAAAAAACCGAAGCCGACAGGCAGATCCTTCAGGATACTTCCCGCTACAGGGTTTTTGACCTTTCGGGCAGTACTTTCAGCAGTAGCCGCGCTTCCTATTTCCATAATTCCATAGGTGGCTATCATGGCGCCAAACCGGGAAGAATGCAGGATATTTTTGATTTCTACGTCTCTCAAAACAATATGGAAGTGCTTAATATGCTCAACATTAAATATTTTATTGTTCCCACAGAACAGGGTGGGGTGCAGGCACAGCAAAATCCGGATGCCTTTGGCAATGCCTGGTATGTGGAAAATGTACAATGGGTTGATTCTGCAAATGAAGAAATCCTGGCGCTAAAAGAAGTAGACCTTCAGAATACAGCGGTAATCAACAATAAATTTAAGGACATGTTGGGCGAAAATGTGGGATTTAATGCCGACGCTAAAATCAATCTGGTAAGTGAACAGCCAAATGAACTGGTGTACAGAACTTCTTCAGAAACCGACCAATTAGCGGTTTTTTCTGAAAGTTATTACCAGCCGGGATGGCAGGCTTATATAGACGGGGAACCTGTGCCGCATGTACAGGCCGATTATGTGTTGAGGGCAATGAATATTCCTGCAGGAGACCATACTGTCACCTTCAGATTTGAACCGGAAGTTATTCAAACCGGAAGCAGCATAGCCCTGGCCAGTTCTGTTATTATAGGATTGGTGGTGCTAGGAGGTATATTTTACGGTTTCCGCAGAAAAAATGAAGAAGAGTAGTGGATGAAAAAGGTACTCATCATTACGTACTACTGGCCTCCTGCAGGTGGCCCCGGCGTACAACGCTGGCTGAAATTTGTAAAATACCTCCGGGATTATAATATAGAGCCTGTTGTTTATATTCCTGAAAACCCTACATATCCCTTAAAAGATGAATCTCTGCAGGCAGAAGTTCCGGAGAATCTTAAAGTGCTAAAACATAGAATTTTTGAACCATACGCCGCGGCAAAGTTTTTTTCAAAAAAGGAAACCCAAACCATCAGTTCCGGTATTATTGTAAAAGAGGAAAATCAAAGTTTTCTGCAAAAAATGATGCTTTACATCAGGGGAAACTTTTTTATTCCAGACGCGCGGAAATTTTGGATAAAACCTTCAGTAAAGTACCTCGAAAAGTCGCTGGAAGAAGAGCAGATAAGTACCATAATTACCACCGGGCCGCCGCATAGCCTGCACCTGATTGGGCTTCAGCTTAAAAAAAAGAAAAATATGAAGTGGCTGGCCGATTTCCGGGACCCCTGGACCAATATTGGCTATCACGAGAAACTGAAGCTTACTAAAAGTTCCCGGCAAAAACATATTGCCATGGAAAAAGAGGTTCTAAATGCGGCAGATCATGTACTTGTTACCAGTTTCAGCACGAAAAAAGAGTTTGAAGCTAAAACCACCAAACCGGTATCGGTGATTACCAATGGATTTGATACAGAAATTGCTTCGGAAAATATTGAACTTGATCAAAAATTTACTTTTTCCCACATTGGGTCTTTACTTTCGGGACGAAATCCGCAGAATCTATGGAAAGCTCTCGGCGAGATAATAAGGGAAAATAGCGGTTTTGCCAAAGATTTTGAGCTGAAACTGGTTGGAGCGGTAAGCGAAGAAGTTTTGAATTCCATTAAAGCCGAGGGATTGGAGAAGCAGCTTAAAATTCAGCAATATGTTCCACATCCCGAAGCGATAATATTTCAAAGAAAAAGTGAGGTACTGCTGCTAATCGAAATAGACAGTAACGAAACCACCGGAATTATTCCCGGAAAGGTGTTTGAATATATGGCCGCGAAGAGGCCAATTCTTGCTTTAGGGCCGGCAGAATGGGATGTTCGGAAAATTCTTGAAGAAACGGCCGCCGGGCAATTCTTTAAATATTCGGAAAAAGAAGAAATTAAAGGCTATTTACTTCAGCTATATTCAGATTATAAAAATGGACGGCTGCAAGTAAACTCCGAAAATACAGACCGCTATCACCGAAGAAGTCTTACCGAAGAATTGGCTAATTTGCTAAAGGAATTATAGGCTTATGGGGATTATTATCAACCAGTCTTTTAAAAACCTGATCACCACCTATTTCGGTTTTGGAATTGGTGCTGTAAATACGCTTTTTCTTTTCACCTATTTTCTGGAACAGGAATATTACGGACTGGTGAGTTTTTTGCTTTCGGCCGCTAATTTAATCTGGCCTTTCCTTGCTTTTGGTGTAAACAGTACCCTTATTAAGTTTTTTACTTTTTATAAGAGCAAAGAAGAGCAGGACCGGCTTTTTAACCTGATATTGCTGCTGCCACTTGGTGTTTCAATATTAATAGGCCTTGCCGGCACTTTTAGCTATGACCTCCTCCTAAAATATTTTTCTGACGGGAATGAGCTGGTACAGCCATTTATCTGGCTTATCTATGTTATTGCTGTTGCCACAGCTTATTTTGAAGTCTTTTTTTCCTGGTCCAAAATTTACTATAAAAGCGTTTTCGGGAACTTTATGAAAGAAGTTTTTCATCGTTTTTGTATAACTGTACTGTTGCTGGAGGTGTATTTCGAATGGATTAGCGTGAATGCTTTTATTTACTGCACCGCCGGGGTTTTTGTTTTTCGCGCCATGGCAATGGCTGTTTACGCATTTGTTCTTTATACACCTGATTTCGGATTAAAATTTCCTCGGAATTTAATGCCGGTGATAAAGTACAGCGCGCTTATTCTTATTGCTTCTTCGGTGGCCATGGTGCTGCTGGATTTAGATAAAGTGATGATTGAATATTATCTCCCAATTGAAAATGTGGCGATTTACGGGATAGGAATTTATATCGCCACCGTAATCTCTGTTCCGCAGAAAGCCATGCACCAGATCATCCATCCAATGACGGCCAACTTCTTAAACGCTAAAGACAAGGAAGGGCTGAAGGATTTGTACAAAAGAAGTTCGGTAAATCTTCTTATTGTTAGCGGGATTATTTTTATCCTCATCATCACCAACCTGAATGAACTTTATGAAATGATTCCTGAAGAATATGAGTTGAGCGTGTGGGTGGTGTTGTTTATAAGCCTGGTTAAACTTTACGATAACATGTTGGGTAATAACAACAGCATCCTTTTTAATTCCGATTATTACAGGATAGTCCTGGGAATTGGTGTTTTTCTAACCGTTCTCGCTTTTGTTTTTAATGTAATATTTATTCCTGCTTTTGGAATAGAAGGGGCGGCAATAGCAAGTTTCCTGGCTTTTTTTATTTATAATACGGCAAAAATATTTCTGGTACACAGGAAATTCAAAATGTATCCTTTTACAGGGCTAACCTGGATTATCTTATTATTTACAGCATTAATGTGCGCAGGATTTTATTTTTGGGAATTTCCTTTTCATCCATTAATCAATATAGCCCTAAAATCTCTCCTGATTTGTTCCATATATCTGGTAGTAGCCTTTAAATTCAGTTTCTCGACAGATATTAACGAGCTTCTAAAGAGATATTTAAGGCTGAAAGTTTAATCAAACAGAAAACCCCCAGGTGTCTCTCAACATCAAGGGGGTTTTCCAACTAACCAACCAAAAAATTAAATTATGAACATTTTAATTATTACTTCTCATATTCCGTGCCGAACTTCTTCGTGAAGCTGAAGAATTTGAACTTTTTCCTGAAGTGCGTGCGGAAGTTGCAGAGGACCTTGAAGAGCTTCGGGAAACCGATCTTCTTCCGGTTGAATTCCCCTGGCTTTGTACCGGGCTACTGCTTCTAACGCTGTTGCTCCGCGTGCTTCTACCGCTGGTACTTTTTACTGCTCCTGAAGATGGCACGCTCCTTCTACTGGTTCTTGCTTCACTTCCTCTTGAATTTGTACTTCTTTCAATTCTGGCAGAAGAGGTCCTGGATCTGTTAACTTCAGTTCGCGTTCTGCTATTATTGGTTTGCACTTTTTCCCTGCTGTTACTTCTGGTACTCCTGCTGATGCCGGATGAGGAGGTACGTTTTGGAGAAGAGGCAACATCATCTCTTTGCGCCACGCTTCGGTTAGACCTTACATTATTTGTTCTTACTTCTCTCTGCTCAGTCACACGCCTTCCACGGGTATAAGTAACATCATTATCATTTGGCCTGTAAAACTTTTGCCTGTCAGGCTTATTGTAGTAGTAATTGTTATAGTAGGTCACATATTGATTATAAGCAATGCGGCGGGGCTGATAATAGGCCCTGTAAGGAGTATTAAATACAATGCTTACGTTGGACCCGGGCCTGGTGTAATAGGAATGCCATGGCCTTGGGATATAGCGCCTGTTATACCTGTTAATATATCCTGAATAGGAGATTCGGTTAAACCTGTCATAATGAATTAAAAGATTTCCTACCCGGGCAACCTGCCCATAGTAGTTATAATCAATAATTACATTCCCCGCCTGGATAATTCTTCCGTAATAATCGTAATATACAGGAACATTTTCTATCTGAATTACTGCACCGTAATCATCATACTGCACGTAAGGATCGTAATTATAACCTGAGTTATAACTAATATTTACATGGGGAGTGGCGATATTTACAATACTGGTTCTTCTAAAATCAGGGTTAAAGTAGAAATCAAACTCACCATTTGGATAAACTGCAAATTCAACCCCATCTTCAACAAATATGAAAGAATCACCGTAACCGGCTGGAGTGGTCGTTTTTGTGGAAGCCGAAGCCGACAAACCCACAAAAAATAAAGCTAATAAAAAGGTAAAATTTTTCATGGTGCTTAAGTTTAAGTGAAGACTTGTGAAAGTCATCTTAAACAAAACAAAGTGCGTGCCAGAAAAATTTTGAGCCTACCTTAAGCAAAAGGAAAAGCTGAAATTAGAGTTATAAATAATTGATTATAAGAAATTTAAAACTTTAACGTAAAACGTCCTGTAATCATAGCTTCTCTTTTAGGTACTTCGCGGTATAAGAATTTTTATTTTTAACAATCTCTTCCGGAGTACCTTCAGCAACTAAATTTCCTCCTTTTTGGCCACCTTCAGGTCCCAGGTCAATCACATGGTCTGCACATTTTACC
Organism: Autumnicola tepida; assembly: GCF_031846485.1. NCBI lineage: Bacteria > Pseudomonadati > Bacteroidota > Flavobacteriia > Flavobacteriales > Flavobacteriaceae > Autumnicola > Autumnicola tepida. The sequence continues at coordinate 65,439 of NZ_JAVRHQ010000019.1, read as the reverse complement.
AGGTCCATGTTGTGCTCAATTACCACCACAGAATGGCCTTTTTCGATAAGGGCATTAAAAGATTTCAGCAGTTTTTGAATATCATGAAAATGTAAACCTGTAGTAGGCTCATCAAAAATGAAAAGCGCTTTTTCCTTGGTATTTCCTTTCACTAAGAAAGAAGCCAGTTTAATTCGTTGTGCTTCCCCCCCGGAAAGGGTAGAGGAACTCTGCCCTAACTTCACATATCCCAGGCCAACATCTTTAAGCGGCTTTAATTTATTTACAATTTTGTCCTCGTTGTGATCGCTGAAGAATTCCGTTGCATCATCAATGGTCATGTTCAGCACGTCATCAATATTTTTATCAGCAAAGGTAACTTCCAGGACTTCTTTTTTGAAGCGTTTTCCGTCGCAGGCCTCACATTCCAGGTGAACATCGGCCATAAACTGCATTTCTATGGTTACCTCGCCTTCACCTTTACAGGTGTCGCAGCGGCCGCCGTCTACGTTAAAAGAAAAATGTTTGGCTTTATAGCCTCTTATGGAGGACAAACGCTGATTTGCAAATAGATTACGAATATCATCATAAGCCTTTATATAAGTCACCGGGTTGGAACGGGAAGAGCGGCCAATAGGGTTTTGATCGATAAATTCCACACTGCCCAAATTTTTAAAATTCCCTTTTACTTCAGTAAACTGCCCTGCTTTTTCGCCATAGCCCCCTAAATGTTTCTGAACCGCAGGATAAAGGATTTTTTTAACCAAAGTACTTTTTCCGCTTCCTGAAACACCTGTTATGGCTGTAAATATTCCGAGAGGGAAAGTAACGTCTATATTTTTTAGATTGTTTTCGCGGGCACCCACTACGGTAATATATTGCTTTGAAGTTCTTCTTTTCTTTGGAACTTCAATTTGCATACCTCCGTTTAGATATTTGGCGGTCAAAGAATCTGATTTTAAGATCTGCGGAAGGTTTCCCGTGGCCACCACCTCCCCGCCGTTGGTTCCCGCTTCGGGGCCAATATCTATAATTTCATCGGCTGCGTTCATAATATCTTCATCATGTTCCACGACAATTACCGTATTGCCTAGGTTACGCAGGTGCTGGAGAACGCCAATTAACCTTTCGGTATCCCGCGGGTGCAGGCCAATGGATGGTTCATCAAGAATATACATAGAGCCAACAAGGCTGCTTCCTAGGCTGGTTGCAAGGTTTATTCGCTGCGATTCCCCTCCGGAAAGCGTGTTGGACTTCCTGTTAAGGGTAAGATAATCCAGCCCAACATTGGACAAAAATTCCAGGCGATTCCGGATTTCGGTCAGGAGGCGTTTGGCAATTTGCGCATCGTATTCGTTAAGTTCAAGATTATTAAAAAACGCACGTACTTCATCCAGGGGTTTTTCCACCAGATCTGTAATATTCGCTCCCCCAATTTTCACATAATGAGCCTCCGGGCGTAACCTTTTTCCTTTGCACACAGAGCATCTGGTTTTCCCGCGGTAACGGGAAAGCATTACCCGGTTCTGAATTTTATAAGCTTTGCTCTCCAGGAATTCAAAGAACTGGTTAAGGCCTTCAAAATACTGATTTCCATTCCATACCAGGGCTTTTTGCTCTTCAGTTAGCTCAAAATATGGCTTATGAATGGGAAAATCGAACTTATGGGAATTATTCACGAGCTGATCGCGATACCAGCTCATGCTCTCGCCTCTCCATGGAAAAATGGCATTTTCGTAAATAGATAAGCCGGTATTGGGAATCACCAAATCCTCGTCAATTCCAATCACATCACCGTAGCCTTCACATTTAGGGCAGGCGCCGTATGGATTATTAAAACTGAACAGGTGCACGTTTGGCTCCAGGAAACTCATCCCGTCCAGTTCAAATTTATTGCTGAAGTGCCGCAGTTCCCCGTCCTTCATCTTCTGAATATAAAGCTCTCCTTTCCCCTCAAAAAAGGCTGCTTCCACAGCATCTGCAAGCCGGTTAAAGAAATCTTCTTCATCTTTGGTAATAATACGATCTACCACCAAAGAAGTTCCTTCAGGACTGGCATTTTTAAGATCGGCTTCATCTATTCGCTGTACATTATCTCCAACTTTTATACGGCTATATCCCTGCTGCGCAAGAATGTTGATTTTCTTTTCCAGGGACCGGCCTTTTTCAATATGAATAGGGGCGAGGAGCAATAACTTTTCGCCTTCCTCAAAGGATTTTATATAGGAAATAACATCAGAAACGGTATTTTTTTTCACTTCATTCCCGGAAACAGGAGAGTAGGTTTTTCCAATTCTGGCAAAGAGTAATTTTAAATAATCGTAGATTTCAGTAGAAGTTCCAACCGTAGATCTCGGGTTAGTGGAATTCACCTTTTGTTCAATAGCGATAGCGGGCGCAATCCCCTTAATGTAATCAACTTTTGGCTTATTGAGACGCCCCAAAAATTGCCGGGCATAGGAGGAAAGGCTTTCTACATATCTCCGCTGGCCTTCAGCATAAAGGGTATCAAAGGCCAAGCTCGATTTTCCTGAACCTGAAAGGCCGGTGATTACAACCAGTTTATTCCGCGGAATAACAACATTAATATTTTTGAGATTGTGCAGTTTAGCACCTTTAATTATGATATTTTGTTTTGGGTTTACCTTCGCAACGTCAATGTTCATGTTCTTATTTCTAAAGTAAGGATGCAAAGGTACTCAATAAGCAGCAGTGTAAAAAGCCAGTCAATCCTTAGCGTAGTGTTAAAAAGTTAAGGTTTTATTTGTATTTCTCGATTATATCTTGCTATATTTGACACCATACAACAAAAATCTGTTTGCCTATACTACAAAGTTACTTTTAAACTAAAACCTAACCCTGGAACCCTGGTTCCTAAAAAAGTAACTAGAATGGTAAATGAACAGATAACCGATGCTTATCTTGTTAAAGCATACATGCAAGGTGATGAGCAGGCACTTTCCCAATTAATCAACCGCCACGAACACAGAATTTACAGTTTTATCTTTTCCAAGGTTTTTGATCGTGATGTCGCTGAAGATGTTTTTCAGGAGACTTTTATAAAGGTGATTAACACTCTTAAGCGTGGAAAATATAATGAAGAAGGAAAATTTCTTCCCTGGGTAATGCGCATTGCCCATAATCTTGTGATAGACCATTTTAGAAGAAATAAAAGGATGCCAAAATTCGAAAATAATGGCGACTTCAATATTTTTTCTGTTTTGAGCGACTCCGGTCTAAATGCGGAAAACCAGCTCATTAAAGATCAGATAGAAAATGATGTACAGGAACTTATAAAAGAACTTCCTGAAGATCAGCTGGAGGTGCTCACCATGAGAATTTATAAGGACATGAGTTTTAAGGAAATTTCTGAACGCACCGGAGTGAGTATAAATACCGCATTGGGCCGGATGCGTTACGCGTTGATCAATCTTCGAAAGCTGATAGAGAAGCGTAACATAATTTTAACAAATCACTAAACAATAACCCTGTTTAAAAAGCGTTTTATTAAAAACCAAACGCAAAAAATTTTTAAATGGGGAAAATTTACTTTAAAAGATCTTCAGCAGAAGAGAACCTGAAAAATTTAAAGCCGAAAAAAGAAACCATAGATTTTCTTTTAAACTATTCAAAAGCTTTAAGTGTGATAGATGGAAAAATTAGGAAGTATAATTTACTTCTTAATTGAAATGTGCAAAAAGGCCTGTTTATTAGCCGACAGGTCTTTTTTTTATTCCTACTTTTTCTTACCGGCTTTTTTATAATACTCATCAAGAACGCTTTTTCTTCCCACGGTTTTGGTGATAATATCCTTTTCCAGGTTCCAGCCCCTTGCTGGTGAATATTGTCTTCCGTACCAAATAATCTGCAGGTGCAATTTATTCCAAAGGTCCTTTGGGAAAAGCCTTTTCGCGTCTTTTTCGGTTTGGACAACATTCTTTCCGTTGCTTAGGTTCCAGCGGTACATAAGCCGGTGGATATGGGTGTCTACAGGAAAAGCAGGCACACCAAAGGCCTGGGACATGACCACGCTGGCGGTTTTATGCCCCACAGCAGGAAGCGATTCCAGGGCTTCAAAATCCGCAGGAACTTCGCCATTGTATTTTTCAATAAGAATTTCAGATAATCCGTGGATACCTTTAGATTTCATGGGAGAAAGTCCGCAGGGTTTGATAATATCTTTTATTTCTTCTACGGAAAGTTTTACCATTTTATAAGGTGTATCTGCGACTTCAAACAGCAGCGGAGTTATTTGATTGACCTTCACGTCTGTGCTCTGTGCTGAAAGCAAAACAGCAATCAATAAAGTGTAGGGGTCTTTATGATCCAGGGGAATGGGAACTTCAGGATAAATCTCATTAAGTGTTTTTATAACGAATTCTACCTTTTGCTGTTTGTTCATATTGTTTAATTTTAGGCAAAAATAGAAATTATGACAACATTAAAAGCAGGAGATAAAGCTCCCGAATTTTCAGCAGAAGATCAGGATGGAAATAAAATCCAGCTTTCGGATTTTGAAGGTAGGAAACTGGTGCTGTTTTTCTATCCGAAAGCAAGCACGCCTGGATGTACCGCAGAAGCCTGTAATCTTAGGGATAACTGGGAAAAATTTAAGGAAAACGGTTATACGATTCTTGGCGTGAGTGCCGATTCTAAAAAGAGGCAGCAGAATTTTAAAAATAAATATGAACTACCTTTCCCTTTACTTGCAGATGAAGATAAGGAGGTGATTAATGCTTATGGTGTTTGGGGGCCGAAGAATTTTATGGGAAAGGAATATGAAGGGATTCACCGAACAACTTTTGTTATAGATGAAAATGGTAAAATTGAAGAAGTGATCCAGAAAGTAAAAACCAAGGAACATTCTGCACAAATTTTATAACCCGGCAGTAGTAGTGATATATCGTGGCTAACAATTTGTAGTTAGTGGATTCGTGGTGAAGATGATGGAAGCCGGATTCCTGTCTTCCACGAATTCACTAATATTTATAGAAACACCTGAAAACGGGAAGATTCAATTTTGTAGGATTCAGGCTGTAAGGATTGTCAATTGTCTTCAGCAGATGGTTATATAATCCACAACTCACAACCGACAACTAACGACTTTTACCACTCTTCACTTCTTCAGCTTTACATCCAGGATTGTTGCTGTGCTATCACAGTTTTCTACCTGTAGTTCCAGAGTTTTCAAATCCTGTGATTTACCGGAAATATAATAAATGCGGCAGGGTTCCCGCTGCGTTTCGCTTTTTCCAAAATCCACATCGCCATTTTGAAGAATAACAGATACCACAGCCGTGTCAATTTCCTTATTTCTGAAGGAATTAAGAGCTTCTTCTGAAAATGACCATTTATTCGCCCTGATATTTTTAAGGACCCGGGCATTTGGAAAATAACTGCAGGAAGTTTTTTTTCCGCCAAGGAAGAAAATTAAAAAAATCACACCAAGTGTGAGTCCAAAGCCAAAATATGCTGTCCTATGGATTAATTTCATTGATGATTTTTGAATAACGGCAAAAGTATCAAACTCTTTTCAGAAGCTAAAGTACAAGTTAATAAAGTTGAAAAAGCTGCAGATCTTAAAAAATAAGGAGATTGATATCACGGTAGTTTAAATCGAACCAATCGGCAATAGACTTGTTGGTAAGTATTCCGTGGTAAAAATAGAGTCCGCTTCTCAGGCCTTTGTCAAAATGCAGCGTGTTTTCCAGCCCTCCTTCTTCTGCAATATGAAGCAGGTAGGGAGTAAAGATATTGCTGATGGAAAGCGAAGAAGTTCGCGCGTACCTTGAAGGGATATTGGGCACGCAATAATGGATCACGTTATGTCTTTCAAATATAGGATTATCATGAGAGGTGATTTCGCTGGTTTCCACGCAGCCGCCCATGTCTATGCTAACGTCTATTATTACCGCGCCACGCTTCATAGAAGAGACCATGTCTTCAGTGATCAAAACAGGAGAACGGTTTTTACCTCTTACCGCGCCAATCAGGACATCACATCTTTTAATCGCTTTACTTAAATTTTTAGGTTGAATAGTGGAAGTATAAAAGGTCTGGCCTAAATTAGACTGGATACTCCTTAACCTGGTAAGGGAACTGTCAAAAACTTTTACATTTGCTCCCAGTCCCAGGGCAGAACGGGTGGCGAATTCTCCCACCGTCCCGGCGCCCAAAATCACCACTTCTACCGGTGGAACCCCGCTAATATTGCCAAACATGAGTCCGTTTCCTTTTGCATGGTTGCTCATAATTTCTGAAGCAATGAGCACGGAAGCCGTACCGGCAATTTCACTCAGTGCTTTTACGATAGGATAGGAGCCATCTTCATCCCGGATAAATTCAAAGCCGAGAGCGGTTATTCTTTTGGAGGCTAATTTCTGGAAGTATTCCTTGCATTGGGTTTTTAGCTGAAGGGCAGAGATTAAAACCGTTTGCGGATTAATCATTTCCAGCTCTTCCATAGAAGGTGGTTCAATCTTTAAGATGGTAGGGCAGGAAAAAACTTTCCTGGTGTCCCTGGTAACTTCAGCGCCGGCATTGCTGTAATCGCGGTCACTAAACCGCCCCCATTTCCCGGCGTCCGATTCTATTAAGACCCTGTGGCCGTTGGATGTAATAGCGGCTACGGCATCGGGGCTAAGGCATACCCTTTTTTCCTGGTAAGAAGTTTCTTTGGGAATACCTATAAAAAGCTCCCCCTTATTTTTATGAATTTCAAGAGTTTCCTCCTGCGGAATAAGTTGTTCTTTGGTAAAAGGAGATACCTGTTTCGCCATACTGCTTTTGCTATGAGAATTAAAGTACGACTAATTTAGGAAAATAAATAAGAAGAAGCAGTAATCAGAGTTTGCGGTAATAATCCTCGAGGATCATTTCTTCATTTTGAGCTTCATCCTCCTCTCGGAAAGATTTAATCTCTTTTCTGTCCCGGTCAGAAATATTGGAGAAAACAGAAACATCTGTTTCTTCGAGTTCACCTATATCTTCCAGGCCATAGATGCGATCAAAAATTTTCACCCGAACCAAATAAACAATACCTAAAATAATAATAAAGAATGGGGCAAGATAAACTAACTGGTTAGTATCCATAAAAGCAATTTCCTGAAGATAAGCATCCTGATAAAAACCAGTAAAAAGTTGATAACCATACATTGATATGGGAATAAGTATAGTATGATACCACCAGTGCTTACAGGTAAAAAACCATATAAGAAGAAGTATTAATGGTGTTATTTTACCTAAATATGTCCAGGCAGCTGTGGCTACATTAAGATAATATTTGCTTTCATAGGTAAAAAAAGAATTTTCCCAGACAGGTCCGTCTGGGAAAATTTCATATAAATAAAAAATATATGGTGAAAATGCTATGACTAAAGCAAGAAAACTACCCGTTAATAGGAATCCTGATCGTCCTTTTGTCGACTGCTTGCTTTTTGATGATTTCTTTATCATGGTTATTATCAGTAGTTGAAGTTACAAAAAAGCTTGCTCCAAAAATTGCTGCTGCGAATAATACTGCTTTGATTTTCATATTTGTGTTTTTTAAAGATTGGTATTTCGTTTTGTTTCTGATACAAACCTATAAAAAACATAAAACCCTGCCGCTAAATATATTAATCGTACCTTTGCAGCCTTTTTTTAAGCAAAAAAATCCTTCTTTCTGAAAAATTTACTTTTCAAAAGTAAGGTAAACATATTTGAATTTTCGTTTAGTTGTCAAAAAATATTCTACGAGCTTAACTCGAAATATTTATTTGTCCAATTTTTCTTACAACTCGATTTTGGCTAATTTTTCTTTTTTTCTAGGATTTTTAACATAATTTTAACAATCTCTTGTATTCATTTTTGACCGTGATTTCCACCTTTTGGACATCCTGAGGTAAAAGATTTTGAATTTTTTGAGGCCATTCCACGAATTTCCAGGCTTCGGTATTAAAATAATCTTCAATGCCCATATCTAAAGCCTCGGCTTCAGATTCTATACGGTAAAAATCAAAATGAAAAATGGTGCCCTCCTGAGAATGATATTCGTTAACTAAAGAAAAAGTAGGACTGGAGGCAGGCTCTTCAACACCCAGTTCACGGGCAAGAGCATTAATAAGTGTAGTTTTACCGGCACCCATCTCACCATAAAAAAGCAGGGTTCTGCTTTTAGTATGACTGAGAATATAGTGTACGGCCATATCCATTTGGTCCAGATCGTAGGTTAACGACATTTAATATTCAGATTTAGGGATTGTAAAGGTAAGTAATTTATCCTTATAAATTACAGGCTTCTGAATATCAGTTAACTAGGCTGGTTTACTTAATGTATTTTATCGATAAAATACTACTCTTTATCGATGTTTTGCTATTTTGGGGATAAAATTATGTAGGGGATTATCATTTCTTCCAAAGAAACACCGCCATGCTGATAAGTATTTCGGTAATAACTTACATAGTGATTATAATTGTTGGGGTAAGCAAAAAAGAGGTCTCCTTTGGCAAAAATAAACGAGCTGCTCATGGTAAGGGTAGGTAAATGGATGCTTTTAGGGTTAGCAGCAGCCAGCACATCTTTATCTTCATAGGTAAGGCTCTTGCCTGTTTTATACCTTAAATTTAAACTCGTGTCTTTGTCTCCTATTACCTTCGAAGGATTTTTAACGTTAATAGTACCATGATCTGTAGTGATAATTAATTTAAACCCCATCTGTTGTGCCTGCTGGATGATCTCCAGCAGCGGGGAATTCTTGAACCAGCTTTGCGTAAGGGAGCGGTAGGATTTATCATTGGAGGCCAATTCCTTTATTACTTCCATTTCGGTTTTTGAATGGGAAAGCATGTCCACAAAGTTGTAAACCACCACCGTTAAGTCATTGTTCTTCTGGGACCTGAAATTATCTACGAGCTTTTTTCCTGCCTTTAAACTGCTTATTTTATGATATTCATATTTAAAATCTAGTCCCAGCCTCTTCATCTGCTCGTGTAAGAAATTTTCCTCAAAATTGTTTTTACCACCTTCATCGGTATCATTTTTCCAGTACTTGGGGAAAAGCTTTTCCATATCTCCTGGCATAAGGCCAGAAAATATAGCATTGCGGGCATATTGTGTGGCCGTGGGGAGAATACTGTAATACGGTACTTCTTTTTCTTTCTTATAAAAATTGCTCACGATGGGTTCAAAAGCTTTCCACTGGTCATACCTTAGATTATCCACCACAACAAGTAAAGTGGGCTGGTCCTTGTTAAGTTCCGGTACTACTTTTCTTTTAAAAAGGGTATGAGACATTATAGGCGCTTCTACATCTTGGGTAAACCAGGAAGCGTAATTTTTATCAATAAACTTGCAGAACTGTGTATTGGCTTCCAGCTTCTGGGATTCGAGGATCTCTCCCATACTGCTGTCTTCAATATTTTCAAGCTGTAATTCCCAATAGATAAGCCGCTGGTACATTTCAGCCCATTCTTCAAAAGAATTTACCTGGCCCATATCCATGGCAATTTTTCTAAATTCCTGCTGATAGCTTGAAGTGGTTTTTTCTGAAACCAGGCGGGACAGGTCCAGGTTCTTTTTAATACTCAGCAAAATCTGATTTGGATTTACAGGCTTTATAAGGTAATCGGCTATTTTAGAACCAATAGCTTCTTCCATGATATATTCTTCTTCGCTTTTTGTGATCATCACAATAGGAAGATTCTCGCTTTTCTCTTTAATTTCAGATAAGGTTTCGAGGCCGGTAAGTCCCGGCATGTTTTCATCCAGAAAAACTATATCAAAAGTTTCTTCTTCCAATTTTTCTAAAGCTTCCGTACCACTTTTGCAGGTGGAAACTTTATAGTCCCTGGATTCAAGAAAAATTATATGTGGTTTTAGCAGATCTATTTCATCGTCTACCCAAAGTATTTTGATATTGTTCATTATGTCTTCTTTTATGCCTTTTTGTGCTGATGCGGCTTTTCGGTTTAACAATGCCTGTTGTAGGCTTCAATATGTATATTTGTAATACTAAAATATATAGCTTGGCTTCACAAACTAAACTCAAAATATTAAACGATCCAATTTACGGATTTATTACGCTACCCAGCCAGAGGATATTCGATCTTATTGAGCATCCGTATTTTCAGCGCCTGCGCAGAATTTCCCAAATGGGATTGTCTTACTTAGTTTATCCGGGAGCACACCATACCCGTTTTCATCATGCCCTGGGATGTTTGCATTTAATGCAGAAAGCCGTGCGGATACTTAAATACAAGGGAGTTAAAATTTCTGAGGAAGAAGAGGAAGCCCTGCAAATTGCCATTTTATTACATGATATTGGACACGGGCCGTTTTCCCACGCCATGGAACATAGTATAGTGGAAGGGGTAGACCATGAATGTATTTCGCTCCTTTTTATGGAGGAACTCAATAATAACTTTAACCAAAGTTTAACGCTGGCCATCAGCATGTTTAAAGGAGAGTATGAGCGCCCTTTTATGAACCAGCTAATCTCCAGCCAAATGGATATGGACCGCCTGGATTACCTGAGACGGGATAGTTTCTATACTGGTGCTGCGGAAGGAAACATTAACAGTGAGCGCCTTATCACCATGCTAAACGTGGTAAATGATGAACTGGTAGTGGAGGAAAAAGGCATTTATTCCGTAGAAAAATTTCTTATTGCCAGAAGGCTTATGTATTGGCAGGTTTATTTACATAAAACCAGCCTGGTGGCAGAGCAGTTGCTTATAAGGGTTTTAAGAAGAGCCAAGGAATTGATTGATGATGGAAAAAAAGTTGAGTGTAGTTCAGCTTTAAACTATTTTCTTAACAATAAGGTTTCCAGGGAAAGCTTTAATAAAGAAGTTCTTGCTGAATTCGCCCGCCTGGACGATTACGATGTGGTTTGCGCGATGAAGGAGTGGGTGAAATGTGACGATTTTGTGCTGCGGAATCTTTGCAGCATGATCATAAACAGGGACCTGCTGAAGGTGAAAATCAAGAAAAAGAAGCCTTCACCTCAAAAAATCGTAAAGCATATAAATTTGCTTCAGCAGAAGCACGGGCTTTCAGAACATGAAGCAGGATATTTTGTTTTTAGTGGAGCCATCACCAATCTGGCATACAAGAAAGAACAAAACAACATAAATATTCTTCATAAAAACGGTAAAATTAATGATGTTATTAAGGTTTCAGACCAATTAAATCTAAAAGCCTTATCCAAAACCGTGGTAAAATATTATATCTGTTATCCGAAGTCTGAAGATTAGCGCATTTTTTTTACTTTTGCCAGAATGAAGTTTACAGCAGCACAAATAGCGGAGATACTGGAAGGGGAAGTTGAGGGGAATCCTGAAGCCGAGGTTTCTGAATTGGCTAAAATCGAAGAAGGTTCTGAAGGTTCGCTTACTTTCCTTAGTAATCCAAAATATACCTCCTATATATATAAGACCAATGCTTCAATTACTATCGTAAATAAAGATTTTGAAGTAGATCAGCCTGTAAGTACCACCTTGATTAAGGTAAAAGATGCTTATAAAGCCTTTTCCACCTTACTGGCATATTATAATGAGATCAAGCTGAATAAAAGCGGAATAGAACAACCAAGTTACATTTCAGAAAATGCAAAATACGGGGAGAACCTTTATCTGGGGGCGTTTTCGTATATAGGTGATAACGTGAAAATTGGTGATAACGTGAAGGTTTACCCCAATTCCTATATAGGTGATAATGTGAAGATTGGGGATAACGTAACTATTTTTGCCGGTGTTAAAGTTTATTCTGAAACTATTATCGGCAATAACTGCGCTATACATGGCGGGGCTGTAATAGGAGCCGATGGTTTTGGGTTTAGTCCTGATGAAAGCGGGGTTTACAGTAAAGTACCACAAATAGGAAATGTTGTTATAGAAGAAAATGTAGATATTGGTGCGGGAACAACCATAGACCGGGCAACTTTAGGCTCTACAATTATTAGAAAAGGAGCCAAACTAGATAACCAGATACAAATAGCCCATAATGTGGAAATAGGAGAAAACACAGCCATCGCTGCCCAAACAGGAATTGCGGGATCTACCAAGATTGGAAAAAATTGCCTTATTGGCGGGCAGGTAGGGATTTCCGGCCATCTAAACATCGGGGACCGCGTGAAAATCCAGGCTCAATCTGGCGTAGGGCGTAATATTAAGGATGATGAAATGCTGCAGGGATCTCCGGCCATAGGATATAGCAATTACAATAAATCTTACATACATTTCAAAAATTTATCTCAAACGGTAGATAAGCTAAACCAACTGGAAAAAAAACTTAAAAATAATGGCTGAAAAGGTGTCAAAGCAAAAGACCATTCAAAATGAAGTTTCACTTAATGGTGTGGGGCTGCATACGGGGCAGGAGGTAACCCTTACTTTTAAACCGGCTGAAGAAAATACCGGTTTCGTTTTTAAACGGTTAGATCTTGAAGGCAGCCCTGTTATTGAGGCCGATGTTAATTATGTGGTGAATACCCAGCGAGGCACCAATCTAGAAAAAAACGGGGTTAGCATACAAACTTCTGAACATGTATTGGCCGCCTGTGTAGGCCTTGAAATTGACAATCTTATTATAGAGCTTAATGCTTCAGAACCTCCTATTATGGATGGCTCCTCTAAATTCTTTGTGGAGGCGCTGGAAAAAGCAGGTGTGGTGGAACAAGCTGCTGAAAGGGAAGAGTATGTGGTAGACGAGGTAATTTGTTATCACGATGAAAAATCTGGGAGTGAAATTATTGTAATGCCTGCGGAAGAGTACCAAGTTACCACAATGGTTGATTTTGGGACTAAAGTTTTGGGTACCCAAAATGCATCCATTTCTCATTTAAGCGAATTTAAAGATGAAATAGCAAACGCCCGTACCTTCAGTTTTCTTCATGAACTGGAAGCTTTGCTGGAACATGGGCTTATAAAAGGAGGAGATCTTAACAATGCCATTGTTTATGTAGATAAAGAAATTGGGGAGGAAACAATGGAGAAGTTACGTGCCGCTTTCAGGCGCGATAAAATTGCCGTAAAACCAAATGGAATTTTGGATAATCTTACCCTTCACTATCCCAACGAGGCGGCCAGGCATAAACTACTGGATGTTCTTGGTGATCTTGCTCTTGTGGGAACAAGGATAAGGGGAAAGGTAATAGCCAACAAACCTGGGCATCATGTAAATACGCAGTTTGCGAAAAAGCTGGCAAAGAAAATCAAAGACTCCAAAAGAAATAATGCTCCAAAAATTGATTTTTCCCAGAAGCCTTTGATGGACGTTATCGATATTATGAATACGCTCCCTCACCGTTCTCCGTTTTTACTCGTAGATAAAATTTATGAGTTAACAGAAAGTGCAGTGGTGGGAATGAAGAATGTGACGATGAACGAGCCATTTTTTGTTGGACATTTTCCGGGAAAACCAGTAATGCCCGGCGTTCTCCAGGTGGAAGCAATGGCACAAACCGGCGGAATTCTTGCCCTGAAATCTGTACCGGACCCGGAAAACTACCTTACCTATTTTATGAAAATAGACAATGTACGGTTTAAGCAACAGGTAGTTCCGGGAGATACGCTCATTTTCAAACTTGAGCTGCTTGCTCCAATCCGCCGCGGGATTTGCCAGATGCAGGGCTACGCCTATGTTAACGGTAAAATTGCGACCGAAGCTGTTTTAATGGCACAAATTGTAAAATCAAAATAAAAGAATTTATGAACCAACCTTTAGCATACGTGCATCCGGGTGCCAAGATCGCCAAGAATGTGGTCATAGAACCTTTTACAACTATTCACAATAATGTTGTAATTGGCGAGGGAACCTGGATTGGTTCTAACGTTACTATAATGGAAGGAGCCAGGATTGGGAAAAATTGTAATATTTTTCCTGGTGCCGTTATTTCGGCTATTCCACAGGATAAGAAGTTTAACGATGAAGATACAGTTACCGAGATTGGTGACAATACCACCATCCGGGAATGTGTGACGATTAATCGTGGTACTTCTGACAGGATGAAAACCGTGATCGGAAAAAATTGCTGGATCATGGCTTATTGCCATATTGCCCACGATTGTATTGTTGGCGATAATTGTATTTTTTCAAATAACAGTACTTTAGCCGGGCATATTAATGTTGGGGAACATGTGATTCTTGCGGGAATGGCAGCTGTACAGCAATTTTGCAGCATAGGGAACCACGCATTTGTTACCGGGGGATCCCTGGTTAGAAAGGATGTGCCTCCTTATGTAAAGGCCGGGCGGGAACCACTTTCTTTTGTAGGGATCAATTCCATAGGTTTACGCAGAAGAGGGTTTACTACGGAAAAGATCAGGGAAGTACAGGATATTTACCGTATCCTTTACCAAAAAAATTATAATAATTCACAGGCGGTAGCCATCATTGAAGCAGAAATGCAGGCCAGCGCTGAACGAGACGAAATTCTTGAATTTATTAAAAACTCACAAAGAGGTATCATGAAAGGATACTTCAGTTCAAATTAAAATATAAAGATGGCAAGTACTAGTGATATCAGAAAAGGATTGTGTATCCGCTACAATAACGATATTTATAAGATTATTGAATTTCTTCATGTAAAACCGGGGAAAGGCCCTGCGTTTGTTCGTACTAAATTAAAGAGTGTGACTACCGGGAAGGTTGTGGATAACACTTTTTCCGCAGGACATAAAATTGAAGATGTTCGCGTGGAAACCCATAAATACCAGTTTCTTTACCAGGATGGCGAATTTTATCATTTTATGCATGTAGATGATTATACGCAAATCCGGTTAACTGAAAATGCATTGGATATGCCGCAGCTTTTAAAAGAAGGTGAAGTCCTTTCCGTTCTTATTAATACTGAAGATAACGCGCCGCTTTCAACCGAAATGCCTGCAAGCGTCGTATTGGAAGTAACCCACACAGAGCCTGGCGTAAAAGGAAATACCGCGACAAATGCCACAAAACCGGCAACAGTTGAGACGGGAGCAGAAGTTAACGTACCGCTTTTTATAAATGAAGGGGACAAGATCAAGATCGAAACTGAAAAAGGTACGTACAAAGAAAGGATGAAAGAATAGCTTTTTGAAGTACGAGGTAAGAAGAATGAAGTTGGAAGTAAGGAGTGAAGCGTGAAAAGTAGCTGAAAAAGCTCCCCTCCTAGAAAGGAGGGGCTGGCCGCAGGCCGGGGTGGTATATTCCGAAAATCTAAATGAAGAATGAAAATTTTAAAATCCACAAACACATTACCAGTCAGTAGCATTTAAAAAACCTGAATCTTGAAACCTAAAACTTTTTAAACTTCAAACCTCTAACCTTTAACCTCTAACTTTCATTCTCTAATATGAAATTTCAGCAAAAACATACACTTAAGCAGATTTCCACCATACTTTCCTGCAAATTTGTAGGAGATGAAGATTTTCCGGTGGAAGGTATGAATGAAATCCATGTGGTGACGCCGGGTGATATCGTCTTTGTTGACCACCCAAAATATTACGACAAAGCTTTAAATTCCGCAGCAACTGTTATCCTTATCAATAAGGAGGTGGAATGTCCTGAAGGAAAGGCCTTATTGATTTCCGATGATCCTTTCCGGGATTTCAATAAACTCACCGATTATTTTAAGCCTTTTCAGAAGTCAGAGAAAAGTATTTCTTCTTCAGCTAAAATAGGGGAGAATACCATTATTCAGCCAAATGTATTCATTGGAAATAATGTAGAAATTGGCGATAATTGCCTTATTCATGCCAATGTTAGTATTTACGATAATACCATTATTGGTAATAATGTCACTATTCATTCTGGTAGCGTTTTAGGCGGAGACGCTTTCTATTATAAAAACCGTCCCGAAGGTTTTGATAAGTTAAAATCTGGCGGCCGTGTAGTGATCAAAGACAATGTGGATATTGGCGCCAATTGTACGATAGACAAAGGCGTGAGTGGTGATACCACCATAGGCGAGGGTACAAAACTGGACAATTTAATCCAGATTGGCCACGATACTGTAGTTGGTAAAAAATGCCTTATCGCTTCACAAGTGGGAATTGCCGGTGCTGTAATTATTGAAGATGAAGTCACCGTTTGGGGACAGGTGGGAATGCGTAGTGGAATTGTGGTAAAGAAAGGAGGCGTGTTAATGGGACAGGCCGGAATTACCAAATCTACCAAAGAAGGAAAGATCTATACGGGCAATCCGGCTATGGAATCCCGTGCAAAATTAAAAGAGTTGGCGCTTTTACGACAATTGCCTAAATTGATCGAGAAAATAAAATAGCAGATATGAGTAAACAGGCTAAAGAAATCATTGAAAAATTTTATGAATGTTTTTATACAGATCCTGATGTAATTACAGATTACCTGCATCCTGATGCCGAATTATCCTGGAACAGTAGCACTGGCCACAGGCTTATGGGCTACGAGGATATTGCGGCTTTTGCTGCAGAAATGTCCGGCTCTTACGAATCCCTGAGTATTGAAGTAAAAAATATTATTCAGGAAGCTGAAAAAGTGGTAATCAATTTTACATATCACGTAAGCACAATTGAAAATCCTGATGAAGAAATTCCTTTAGCGCATTTCATGGCAATCTGGGAACTTGAAAATGATAAGCTGAAAACCGGCCACCAGATAAGCCAGTTGGCTGATTAACCGTATTTTACAGAAACACTTTAAAATCCCTGCTGAAAACCGGCAGGGATTTTTTTATGAATTAAAAAAACATGTTCTATGTTTGTAGAATTAAATTAATATTCTACATTTGTAGAGTAAATTCTAATTCTGTAGAACAATGCAGCTTTCTAATTCAGAAGAACAACTTATGCAAATCCTTTGGAAGAAGGAGAAAGCATTTATGAAGGACCTTATTGCCGCTTATCCTGAACCCAAACCGGCTACTACTACCGTTGCAACTTTGCTTAAACGTATGCAGGATAAGAATTTTATAGATTATGTCCAGTTCGGGAGGTCACGGGAATATTTTCCCCTGGTTAGGAAAAAAGACTATTTTTCGAAGCAGGTAAACGGGATGATCAAAAACTTCTTTAATGATTCTGCCTCACAATTTGCTTCTTTTTTCACTAAGGAATCGAACTTAAGCCAGGAGGAACTGGAAGATTTGAGACAGCTTATAGATGAACAAATTAAAAAGAAGAAAGCATGATAATTTATCTTTTAAAATCGGCTCTTTGTCTCCTTTTGCTGCTTTCATTTTACAAAATAGCCCTGGAAAGTGAGAAAATGCACAAATTCAAAAGGCTTTACCTTCTGGGTTCGCTTTTATTATCTTTTTGCATCCCGCTCATTACCATTTCTTATGAAACCGATTTTACACCCGTTACAGCAGAAACTGCAACATCTGCCGGCTCTATAAGCCATCCCGAAAATGATAATTTTCAGCAATCTGTCTCGGGTTTCTCAGGATTCTTTCCATTCATGTTATGGACTATTTATACGGTAGGATTTTTAATTTTTGGCTTTAGGTTTCTTCGGAATTTATTTTGCTTTAAGGAAAAAATCAGCAAAAATAAAAAAGTGGCCACAGGAAAATATGTAAATGTTTTACTGCGGAACAAAACTGCGCCACATTCTTTTTTAAAGTATATTTTTCTGAATAAAAAAGATTTTGAAGAAGATAAAATCGCGCCTGAAATTTTGCAGCATGAGCAGGCCCACGTGCGGCAGAAGCATTCCTGGGATATCATTTTAGTAGAACTGCTGCAAGTCTTTTTCTGGTTTAATCCGCTGTTCCTTTTGTACAAAAAAGCGATGGAGGTGAATCATGAATTCCTTGCGGATGAAAGTGTGATCATCAAAAACCATCAAATTCTTGATTACTCTCAACTATTGCTCAATTACTCGGCAGATGCTCATCACAATGCTTTGTCGAGCGCATTTAATCATTCATTAACCCGCCTGACGATTTTCGGCAAAAGGATATTTACTGAGAAGCCGGGCCGCCAGGTCAAAAAACGAATACTTATGATTTCAAGACCATTTTCAGGAAAAAGAATGGCGGCAAGGTTAGGCCTTCTGCTGCCGGTAATTGCCCTATGTTTGTTGTTATTTAATAATGATATTGTGGCAAAACCTTCAGCTAAAGTCAAAAACGCTTCAGATGGAATTCTCATCCCTTATACTGAAGAGAACTTACCTGCAAACCCCATTCAGCAAAAAGGAAAATCGGTTTCCCTTTTAATAAGTGGAGAAAGTGTGATGCTAAACGGCGAGGCAGCAAATTTGAAAAATTTCAGGAGAAAACTTAATGAACTTACTGCAGGCTGGACAGAAGAAGAGATTGGTAAAGCAAATCTTAATATTTCGATTTCCAATGCTGAAAAGGTTTTTTTAAAGAAGCTGAATGAGGAATATCTAAAGACAAGATTTGCCAAAATTAAAGGCGGCAGCTTGTTGCCACCACCACCGCCGGAACCGCCTCATGAAGATTTTCCCGCTCCGCCACCACCGCCAGCTATGGAAGACGCCAATGTTCCCACACCTCCCGCGCCGCCAGCACCCCCTGTGCCAGACAGTGTTTATATTAATCATCAGGTTTCCAGGGCCATGCATCTGCGGCATGCCCGGGACAGCGCGCGCCTGCAGGAAACGATGGAGAGGAGAATGGCCCAGATGAAGGAGAGAGAGGAGCAAATGCGGGAACGCCAGCAGGAATTTGAGGTTGTCCAGGAGAACGTTAAGGCCAGGCAAAAAGATTTAGAAAAAAGAATGGAGGCCAGGAGCGAAGAAATGCGTGCGCAAATGGAAGAACGAAAAGCGCAATTTGAGCAAAGACGGCGGGAAATGGAAACGCGAAGAGATTCTATTTACCGCATTGTGCGGGATTCCATCAGATAAAAATTATAATAATAGGGCCGGAAAATTTCCGGCTTTATCTTTTATGGTTTTTAATGACTGAAAAAGTCTTTGAAACTATCCTGTTTTGAGCCTGCTTCCCCAATAAACTTCTTAAAAGGCTTTAAACTTTATTTTTAAAAACCTACTTTTGTATTCGCAAAAATCAATACATATTTATGAGCGTTTTAGTAAATAAAGATTCGAAAATAATAGTGCAGGGATTTACCGGAAGCGAAGGTACTTTCCATGCAGGGCAAATGATAGAATATGGAACTAACGTTGTTGGCGGGGTAACTCCGGGGAAAGGCGGAAGCCAGCATCTGGATAAACCCGTTTTTAATACAGTTTCTGAAGCTGTTAAGGAAACCGGGGCAGATGTTTCTATAATTTTTGTTCCGCCGGCATTCGCTGCCGATGCTATTATGGAAGCTGCCGATGCGGGGATTAAGGTAATTATCACTATTACCGAAGGAATTCCTGTAGCCGATATGGTAAAGGCTTCAGAATATATTAAACATAAAGACTGCCGTTTAATTGGTCCTAACTGTCCGGGTGTAATTACCCCGGAAGAAGCCAAGGTGGGAATTATGCCAGGTTTCGTTTTCAAAAAAGGGAAAGTGGGCATCGTTTCAAAATCGGGGACGCTTACTTATGAGGCGGCAGACCAGGTGGTGAAGCAGGGGCTTGGAATTACTACGGCCATTGGTATTGGTGGAGACCCTATTATTGGAACCACAACCAAAGAAGCGGTGGAATTGCTTATGAACGATCCTGAAACAGAATGTATTGTTATGATAGGCGAGATTGGTGGCCAGCTGGAAGCCGATGCCGCGAAATGGGTGAAGGAAAATGGCAATAAAAAGCCTGTTGTAGGTTTTATTGCCGGTGAAACTGCTCCTGCGGGAAGAACCATGGGACACGCCGGGGCCATTGTTGGAGGAAGCGAAGATACCGCACAGGCTAAAAAGGCGATTCTTAAAGAAAACGGAATTCATGTGGTAGATTCTCCTGCTGAAATCGGGAAAACCGTGGCAGAGGTCCTAAAAGCATAGATTTACTCAAACTTTATATATCAAATCCTTCTGAAATAAGGCAGAATAGCCATTTTCAGAAGGATTTTTTATTTGATGCCCTCTAGCTTTTGCTATATTTGAAAATTATAAAGACTTACACCTAATTTATTTTAATATATGAAACTATTAGAAGGAAAAAATACCATTGTAACCGGCGGTAGCCGCGGGATTGGAAAAGGTATTGCCAAAGTTTTTGCACAACATGGCGCCAATGTTGCCTTTACCTATGCTTCTTCTGCCCAGGCTGCAGAAGAGCTGGAAAAGGAATTATCAGAAATGGGCGTAAAAGCCAAAGGCTATAAATCTAACGCGGCCAATTTTGAAGAAGCCCAGTCACTTATAAAAGAAGTTGTTGAGGAATTTGGTTCTATAGATGTGCTGGTGAATAATGCCGGGATCACCAAAGATAACCTGCTTATGCGTATGAGCGAAGAGGATTTTGACCGCGTGATTGAAGTGAATTTGAAATCGATTTTTAATATGACCAAAGCTGTGCAGCGCACCATGCTAAAGCAGCGAAACGGAAGTATTATTAATATGAGTTCTGTTGTAGGGGTAAAAGGAAATGCCGGGCAGGCCAATTACGCGGCTTCCAAGGCAGGGATTATTGGTTTCTCCAAATCTATGGCGCTGGAACTGGGTTCCCGAAATATTCGTACAAACGTTATTGCTCCCGGGTTTATTGAAACTGAAATGACCGACAGGCTGGATGAGAAAGTAGTTGAAGGCTGGAGGGATTCCATTCCTCTAAAAAGGGGAGGAACTCCTGAAGATATCGCCAATGCCTGTGTTTTTCTTGGCAGCGATTTAAGTACTTATGTTACCGGCCAGGTGCTTCATGTAAACGGCGGAATGCTAACATAAGAAGTGTGAATTTAGAAGTTTGAAGTACGAATTTTTTTAAAACTGGAATGAAGAAAGTGCAGGTGAGAGTATGTAATAAAACTAATAAAAGCTCTTGAACTCATAAAATTCAGGAGTAAGAGTGCGATTGCTTTACAATTCCAATTTTCGAATTTCCAACTTCGAACCTTTTATTTCTAGCTTCGTACTTCAAACCTCGTACCTCTAACTTCTTACTTCCTATGATAATATGCAATATCCTTTACATAACCCTGGCCGTGATCTTCGCGCTGGGGTTTGCTTTTTTTCAGTACCTGTACAAAGCAAAAGGGAAAGCTGGGAATGCTTATATCTTCTTTATTTTGAGGTTCTTATCAATTTTCACGCTTTTGTTGCTGCTTATTAATCCAAAGATCAGGTCTACGGCCTTTGAGATTGAAAAACCGGATTTATTAATAGCCATAGACAATTCCCAATCCATAGCACAGCTCCGGAAGGCAGATACGCTAAGGAATTTCGTGAGGCAGCTTCTAAGTAATGAAGAAATCAGGGAGCGCTTTAAGGTACGGGAATTCAGTTTCGGAAAAGAACTTTCTGCGGAAGGGGATTTGGATTTTAATGAGCCGCAAACCAATATTTTTTCAGCGCTGGATAACTTAAATAACATTTATAAAAACAACAATGCCGCTTTAGTGCTGATTTCTGACGGGAATCAGAGCATTGGCCGCGATTTTGGCTATTTTAAGGCCTCGGCTAATATTTCCCTGTTTCCTGTTGTAGTAGGGGATACCACCCGGTACAGCGATCTTAACCTGGCGGCGCTGAATGTAAACCGTTACGCCTTCCTGAACAACCGTTTTCCCGTTGAAGCTATAATTAATTACTCCGGGGAAGAACCTGTAAACACCAATTTTGAAATTCGTTCAGGGGAAAACATCCTGTTTTCGAAAAGCCTCAGTTTTTCTGCGGAAGAAAATTCAGCAATTATCAATACCACTTTACCGGCTTCCCGATTGGGCGTTCTTTCGTACAAAGCTGAAGTGGCCCCTTCTGAAAATGAAAAAAATCAGCTGAACAATTCCGAAAATTTCGCTGTTGAAGTGATTGACGAGCGAACCAAAGTTCTTATCCTTTCAGCAACACCCCATCCCGACCTAGGGGCGCTTAAAAAAGCTATTGAAACTAATGAACAGCGGCAGGCAGAAATAAAATATTTAAAAGATGAGGAACTTGAAATACAAGATTTTCAGTTAGTTATAATGTATCAGCCAAACAATAGCTTTAAACCTGTTTTTGAAAAAATTAAAGAGAACAACCAGAATTATTTCGTAATTACCGGGACGCAGACCGAGTGGGATTTCTTAAATAATGTTCAGGATAATTTTAAAAAGGACGCCGCATTTCAGGAGCAGGAAATATTTGCTGTGATGAATCCCGGCTTCAGTAATTTCCAATTTGAAGATATAGGTTTTGAAGATTTTCCTCCTTTGCTCGACAGGTTTGGAACGGTGGAAACTTCAAATTCGGCAGAACCACTCCTGTTCCAGCGAATAGAAGGAGTGGAAACCGGCGAGCCCTTGCTTGCAATTTCAGAAGGCACTTCTTCAAAATCTGGCTTTCTCCTGGGGGAGAACATCTGGAAATGGCGGGCGCAATCGTATCTCGAGAATCAGAATTTTGAAGCCTTCGATAATTTCTTCGGAAAAATAATTCAGAATTTATCCTCACGGGCGAGGAGGGACAGGCTGCGGATAGATTATGAATCTTTTTACTATGGCAACAGCCAAATTATAGTTTCGGCCCAGTATTTTGATGAAAATTACCAGTTTGATGCAAATGCCCGTTTAAATATTGCCATTTCAAAGAGAAACTCAGATGAATCGCTACAGGCCCCTTTATTGCTCAGAAACAATTATTATGAAGTGGATTTGGGGAACCTGGAGCCGGGAGAATATGAATTTACGCTAAGAGTTGAAAATTCAGCAATTTCAGAAACAGGCAGCTTTACAGTAGTAGATTATAATGTGGAGCAGCAGTTTGCTTCGGCCAACCTTGAAAAATTAAAATTCCTGGCCGATAATAATGAATCCCGGCTCTATTTTTCAAATTCCGCAGAAAAACTTATTCAAGACCTGTTGAGTGACAAACGTTTTACCCCTGTACAGAAAAGCCATGAAAAAACAGTACCTTTGGTAGACTGGTATTACCTGTTGTTCCTGCTGGTGTTTTTTCTTGCCGGGGAGTGGTTTTACAGGAAATATACCGGTTTAATTTAAAGCAGAGTATGGAAAAGAGTTTAAAGAACCAGGTGGCCCTGGTTACCGGGGGCAGCTCTGGCCTGGGGCAAAGTATTTGCATCTACCTGGCTAAAGCCGGGGCAAAGGTAGCGGTGAATTACCACAGCGATGAAGAAGGAGCCAAATTTACTGTTGATGCGATTAAAAAAGAAGGTGGAGAGGCTTTTGCCGTGCAGGCCGATGTTGGCGATGAGCAATCTGTGGAAGCAATGTTCGAAAAGGTATTTAACACCTATAATAACCTGGACATCCTGGTGAGCAATGCCGGGATCCAGAAAGACGCGCCTTTAGATGAAATGACATTGAAAGACTGGGAGCTGGTGATAAAGACCAACCTAACCGGCGCGTTTTTATGCAGCCGGCTGGCCGTTCGTTATTTCCTGAAGCGTGGCGTGGTGGAAGGCATCAGCAAGTCTGCCGGGAAAATAATTTTTATGAGCTCGGTACACCAGGAAATTCCCTGGGCGGGGCATATTAATTACGCCGCGGCCAAAGGCGGGCTAACAGAATTTATGAGAACCTTGTCCCAGGAAGTAGCCAATAAACTCATACGGGTTAACAGCATAGCCCCGGGGGCAATTAAAACCGCTATCAACGAAGAGGTGTGGAAGGATGAAAAGCAGGTAAAACAGCTTCTAAAATTAATTCCTTACAACCGGTTGGGAGAGCCCGAAGATGTGGCTGAAGTTGCGCTTTGGCTGGCTTCAGATAAATCGGAATACGTGAACGGAACCACCATTTTTGTAGATGGCGGCATGTCGCTTTATCCCGGCTTTATTGGAAACGGGTAAAAAAAACAATTATTAATTAAATATTTTAAATGGAAAGATTACCAAAGATTGCAATCCCCTTATTTATTGTAGTAGTATTCGTCATTATCCTTCTGGCAAAATCTACCGTAACCATAGAATCTGGTGAAGCCGGAGTGCTTTATAAAACTTTTGGAGGTGGTGTGGTTACCGATGAGCCGCCATTAAGCGAAGGTTTTCATGTAGTGGCGCCCTGGAACAAGGTTTTTGTTTACGAAGTGCGGCAGCAGTCTATAGACGAGCAAATGAACGTGCTTTCTTCGAACGGGCTGGAGATTAATCTCGATGCCTCTGTATGGTTTCAGCCGGCTTATGAAGATTTGGGTAAGTTGCACAAGGAAAAAAGTGAAGCTTATATAGAGCGTTTGCTGCAGCCGGCCGTGCGTTCTGCTGCCCGTGCGGTAGTGGGAAGGTATAATCCCGAGCAACTGTATTCCAGTAAAAGAGAAGCGATTCAGAAAGAAATCCTGGAAGAAACGCAAATTTTGCTGCGTGAACAGTATGTACAGGTAAATGAAGTGCTGGTGAGAGATGTTTCTTTGCCTGCAACTATTAAAGATGCTATCGAGCGCAAATTAAGGCAGGAACAGGAATCTCTGGAATATGAATACCGCCTCACCAAGGCAGAGCAGGAAGCGGAGCGGCAGCGTATTGATGCTGAAGGTAAAGCCCGTGCAAACCGTATTTTGAGCGAATCTTTAACAGATAAGGTTTTGCAGGAAAAAGGGATACAGGCCACGCTGGAGCTGGCAAAGTCCAACAATTCGAAAACGGTTATTATTGGCTCCGGAGAAGGAGGGTTGCCACTTATTTTAGGGAGCAATTAAGCAACAAATTCATAAAAATATGAAAAGCTGTTTTTCCTTTTCAAATTTATGTTTAAATTTGTGAAAGTTATGAAAGCAAAACAATTACATCATCACCATCATATTTACTTCTGCGCTCAGGCGAGGTAGATTTGGTATGTAGTAATGTTACCATATTTCAAAACCCGTTTGAGTAAATCAAACGGGTTTTTTTTTGATGTTGAGAATAAAAAAATAAACCTCCAATGACTTTAAAAAACGGAGGTTTAAAAAAATAAGAAGCAGTAAAAAATGAGCACTGAAAAACTTCGCATAGCGATTCAAAAATCGGGCAGGCTTAATGAAGATTCCCTGCAAATCCTGAAGGATGCCGGTATTTCCATAGACAATGGTAAGGAACAGCTAAAGGCCTCGGCCCGCAATTTCCCTCTGGAAGTCATGTACCTTAGAAATGGAGACATTCCGCAGTACCTTCGGGACGGGGTGGTAGATGTGGCCATTCTGGGAGAAAATGTCCTTATCGAAAAAGGAAAGGATATCCTGCAGGGAGAAAAACTCGGTTTTTCCAAATGCCGGGTTTCCCTTGCAGTGCCAAAATCGATGAAATACCAGGGCATAGAAGATCTGGACGGGAAAAAGATCGCTACTTCTTATCCCAATACCGTAAATGAATTTCTTGAGAAAAAAGGTATTTCGGCAGAACTCCATATAATTAACGGTTCGGTAGAAATAGCGCCCAATATCGGGCTTGCAGATGCCATTTGTGATATTGTTTCCAGCGGGAGCACGCTCTTCAAAAACAATCTTAAAGAGGTGGAAGTAATGCTGAAAAGCGAGGCCGTTCTGGCTATTTCGCCCATGATTTCTGAAGAGCGGAAAGCCCTTTTGGAAAAACTTCAGTTCAGGTTTAAATCGGTGCTGGATGCGCGCACTTCAAAATACATTTTGCTGAACGCCCCAAACCAAAAGCTGGATGAAATTATTAAATTATTACCCGGTATGCGCAGCCCCACTGTTTTGCCTTTAGCTGAAGAGGGCTGGAGTTCCATACATACGGTTATAAATGAAGAGCGCTTCTGGGAAGTTATCGATGAGTTGAAGAACCATGGTGCCGAAGGAATTCTGGTGGCCCCAATAGAAAAAATGGTGATATAGAACCAGGTAAAACTTATAGTAGTCACGTTAGGCCGAGTCAAGATGCTTGATGTTCTAAAAAGGCTATAAATAATATCATTTCTGATTATGAATAAAATATTCAACCCTGAGCCTTCAGAGTGGCGGGAAATACTGAAACGGCCAACCAAATCTGTTGAAGATATTGAAGAAACGGTAAACCAGATTTTTTCTGAAGTACAAAAAAGCGGAGACGCGGCCATAGCCAAGTACACCGAGCTTTTTGATGGTTTTAAAACCGAAGAAACGCGCGTGACTGCTATGGAAATTGATGAAAGCAGGAACCTTATTTCCCAGGAACTGAAGGACGCGATTTTCCTGGCAAAGCAGAACATCGAAAAATTCCATTCAGCCCAGAAGACTGAAAAAATTATCGTGGAAACTTCTCCGGGAGTAAAATGCTGGCAGGAAAAACGGCCTATTCAAAAGGTGGGGCTGTATATTCCCGGGGGCAGCGCGCCTTTGTTTTCTACCATTCTGATGCTGGCAGTACCAGCTGCTCTTGCGGGTTGCAAAGAGGTGGTATTGTGTTCGCCGCCCAACAGGGAGGGGAAGGTGCATCCCGCTATTTTATATACTGCCGATTTATGCGGGGTAACCCGCATTCACAAAGTTGGGGGAATACAGGCCATTGCGGGGATGACTTTTGGGACAGAGACCATCCCGAAAGTATATAAGATTTTTGGCCCCGGAAACCAGTTTGTAACCGTGGCCAAGCAGCTTTCTACGCGGCATAATGTAGCTATAGATATGCCTGCCGGGCCTTCAGAATTACTGGTGGTGGCAGACGAAGATGCAAACGCGGCTTATATCGCTTCAGATTTGCTGAGCCAGGCCGAACACGGAGCCGACAGTCAGGTGATTTTGGTGGCTACTTCAAAAGAGCTCATCGATGCGGTTGAAGGTGAAGTTGAGACGCAATTGCAGCAGCTTCCAAGAAAGGAAATCGCGGAAAAAGCCATAGAAAATTCGCGGCTAATATACGTGGAGAACCAGGATACTGCCCTGGAACTTATCAATGAATACGGCCCTGAACATCTCATTATTTGCAGTGTAGCGGAAGAGTTCTATATTGAAAATGTGCAAAATGCCGGCTCGGTTTTTATTGGGAAATTTACGCCGGAGAGCGCAGGTGATTATGCCTCGGGTACCAATCACACGTTGCCTACAAATGGTTATGCCAAACAATACAGCGGGGTAAACCTGGATAGTTTTCTAAAGAGCATGACTTTTCAGAAAATTTCGGAAGAAGGAATAAAGGAAATAGGCCCCGCCATAGAATTAATGGCCGAAGCCGAAGGCCTGCAGGCGCATAAAAACGCGGTGAGTTTAAGATTGAGGGAGCTGGAATAATTTGAAAATTTGAAGACGGGCCAATTTGAAATGTGCCAATCTGAAAGTTTGAAAATTGGAAGATGTAGTTAATTACAGGTTTGAAAATTAATGTTCTAATGGGAATTTATCACTTCAGATAAATTTGTTTCGGATCTCATCCTCCTCAGAAAAAAGTGCTGGTGAAAGAGCATATTAAAATAGAAGTAAATCAATGCTTAAAAATTTCGACATAAATAATTTAGTTCGTCCAAACGTAAAGGATTTAAAGCCGTATTCTTCGGCCAGGGACGAATACCAGAGTACGGGTACGGAAATGGTTTTTCTGGATGCCAACGAGAATCCTTTTCAAACCGATGTAAACCGATATCCCGATCCGCAGCAAAGAAACTTAAAGGCTGAACTGGCAAAGATAAAATCTGTAAGCAGGGCAAATATTTTACTGGGAAATGGGAGCGATGAAGTGCTGGACCTGCTGTTCAGGGCTTTTTGTGAACCTGGAAAGGATAATATCGTCACTTTGCCGCCAACCTATGGCATGTATAAGGTACTGGCGAATATCAACAATATCGAAAACAGGGAAATCCTGCTGGAACCAGGCTTTCAGCCTAATGTAGATAAAATTCTGCGCGAAACAGATGCGGGTACAAAAATGGTTTTTCTTTGTTCGCCCAATAATCCTACAGGCAATTCTTTTTCCGAAGAAAAAGTGCTGGAAATCCTGGAAAACTTTAACGGACTGGTAATTATTGATGAAGCTTATATCGATTTTTCGGAAAAGCAGAGCTGGTTAACAAAACTTCAGGAATTTCCAAACCTCGTGGTTACCCAAACCTTATCAAAGGCTTTTGGAATGGCTGGAATAAGACTGGGGATTTGCTATGCTTCCGAAGAAATTATCCAGATACTAAACAAAATAAAGCCGCCTTATAATGTAAATGAACTCTCCCAGCAGCGGGCCCTGATCAGAGTCTTAAATTTAGATCAGGTAAATTCGGAAGTAACTGATATTCTAAAGCAGAGGGAACTATTATCTAAAGTGTTACTTGAAATCCCTTTTGTTGAAGAAGTTTATGCTTCCGACGCTAATTTTGTGCTGGTAAAAGTAGATAACGCCAATAAAAGATATGAACAGTTACTGGCAAAGGGGATTGTAATAAGGAATAGGACCACCCAGCCGCTTTGTGAAAATACCCTTCGTTTTACGGTGGGAACCAAACCTGAAAATGAAAAACTGATTACAGCTTTAAAAAGCATCAACTAAAAGATATTCCCAAAGATGAAAAAAATCCTGTTTATAGACCGAGACGGCACTTTAATTCACGAACCGGAAGATTACCAGATTGACAGCCTGGACAAGCTCGAATTTTATCCCGAGGCGATTTATTACCTTACTAAAATTGCCAAAGAACTGGATTATGAAATGATAATGGTGACCAACCAGGATGGTTTGGGAACAGAGGCTTTCCCGGAGAGCGATTTCTGGCCTATACAGAATTTTATCACCAAAACCCTTGCAAACGAGGGCATAAAATTTACAGACGCTTTAATCGACAAGACTTTTGCCAAAGATAACGCCCCTACCAGAAAGCCAAACCTCGGTTTGCTTAAAGAAAAATATCTTGATAATCCCGATTACGACCTGAAAAATTCTTTTATGATTGGCGACAGGCTCACCGATGTGGAATTCGCATTTAATTTCGGCGGAAAAGGAATTTTTATAGACACTCATGAAGACCTTGGTGCCGAAGAAGTGAAAAATAAGAAGGAAGCGCTGGATGGCTGCATTGCTCTAAAAACTGACAGCTGGAAGGAAATTTATGAATTTTTAAAGCTGAAGGACCGTACAGCCGAAATTAGCCGAAAAACGAATGAGACCGATATTTTTATCAGGCTAAATCTGGACGGCACCGGGGAATCAAAAATTTCTACAGGAATTGCCTTTTTTGACCATATGCTGGACCAGATTGCCCGCCACGGGCAGATGGACCTGGAGGTAAAGGTTGCGGGCGATTTGGAAGTGGACGAGCATCATACCATTGAAGACACCGCCATTGCTTTAGGCGAAATTTTTAGCAAAGCCCTGGGAAATAAACTGGGCATAGAACGCTATGGTTTTTGCCTGCCGATGGATGATTGCCTGGCACAGGTAGCCATCGATTTTGGGGGGCGGAACTGGCTGGTTTGGGAAGCGGAATTCAGGCGTGAAATGGTGGGAAAAATGCCAACCGAGATGTTTCATCATTTCTTTAAATCCTTTACCGATGGCGCAAAAGCCAATTTAAATATAAAGGCAGAAGGAACTAACGAACATCATAAAATTGAAGCTATTTTCAAAGCTTTTGCCAAGGCCATAAAGATGGCTGTAAAGCGGGATGCCGAAAAAATGATTTTGCCCTCAACTAAAGGAATGCTTTAGAAGTAAGAGGTTAGAAATAAGAATTTAGAAGTTAAAATTCTTCTTTAATTCATTGAAATTATGATTAACAATAATGAAGGTTACTCCCCCGTTGGGGGAGCCAGAGGGCCCCTGAAAATAGCAATTATAGACTATGGTGCGGGAAATATCCAGAGCATCAAATTTGCGGTAAAAAGGCTTGGTTTTGAAGCTGTTTTAAGCAATAATGCTGAAGAAATAAAGGCTGCCGATAAAGTGATATTCCCGGGTGTGGGAGAAGCCGGCAGCGCCATGAAAATGCTGAAATCTACCGGCCTTCAAAAACTTATACCTAATCTAACGCAGCCGGTACTGGGAATTTGCCTGGGGATGCAGCTTATGTGCGACTATTGCGAGGAAGGAGATACGAACGGCCTGGGTATTTTTGATGCCCAGGTGGTGAAATTCGATAATAAGCTTAAAGTGCCGCAAATTGGCTGGAACAGGATCTTCGATTTAAAATCGGAGTTGTTTGAGGGCATTCAGGAAGGAGAATATGTTTATCTGGTGCACAGTTATTATATTCCCGAATGTGGTGAGACCATAGCGTCTACAGAATATGGGGTGGAATATACATCGGCTATCAAAAAGAATAATTTCTACGGCGTCCAGTTTCATCCCGAAAAAAGCAGTACAGCCGGGGAAAAGATTCTGGAAAACTTTTTGAATTTAGAGATACGAAGGTAAAATTACGAAGTGGAAAGTATTCAATTAGAAATAAATTAATTAGCTGTGCAAAATCTAAAAGACAGAACAAAGTTATTTGCTGGAAACTGCTGGAAGCTTTGTTCTAATATTCCACATTCCCGTGAGTACAATGCATTTGTGAATCAATTGATCCGCTCTTCAAGTTCCGTAGGTGCAAATTATCGGGTTGCACAAAGAGCTAAATCTAAGGCTGATTTTCTAAATAAACTTAAAATTGTTGAAGAGGAAGCTGATGAAAGCATGTACTTTCTGGAACTTTTACCAGAAGTTTTAAAAGAAAATCAGGAAGAAATAAGAGTTTTGCACAAAGACGCTAATGGAGATAGTTTCTATTATAGTTACTTCAATTAATAAAACCAGAAAAAATAATTTAAATTAATTCGTACTTGAAACTTCTAAATTCTAACTTCTAAACATGAGAATTATTCCCGCCATAGACATTATTGAAGGCAAATGTGTAAGACTATCCAAAGGCGATTATAACACGAAAAAAGTGTATAATGAAAATCCGCTGGAAGTCGCCAAAAAATTTGAAGCACATGGCATAGCCTATCTACACCTGGTAGATCTGGATGGCGCAAAGTCTAAACATATTGTAAATCATAAAATTTTGGAAGAGATTGCCTCAAAAACCAGTTTGAAGGTGGATTTTGGTGGCGGATTGAAATCTGATAAAGATCTGGAAATCGCTTTTGAATGCGGGGCCAATCAAATTACCGGTGGGAGCATTGCAGTTAAAGACCCTGAAACTTTCCAAATATGGCTGCAGAAGTTTGGTTCAGAAAAGATTATTTTGGGCGCCGATGCCAATAATGAGAAAGTAGCCATTAGCGGCTGGCAGGAAGAATCGAAGAAAGAACTGATTCCTTTTATTCAAGAATATCAGCAAAATGGAGTGAAATATGTTATTTGTACCGATATTTCCAAAGACGGAATGCTGGAAGGGCCTAGTTTCGATCTTTATAAAAAGATCCTGAAGGAGACTTCTGAAAAAGGAAAACTCAGTTTAATTGCTTCAGGCGGAATTTCAGAATTTGATGAGCTACCACAACTGGAGGAAATTGGTTGTGAGGGAACCATCATTGGAAAAGCTATTTATGAAGGAAGGATCAGTTTAAAACAACTGGAAAGTTATATTTTAAAAAGCAGTTAGATATAAGAATTGGGTATTCAGAAATAATTCTTAATACTCATTACTAACTACTCAATACTCAATACTCAAAGATGCTTACAAAAAGAATAATTCCCTGTCTTGATATAAAAAACGGACGTACGGTAAAAGGCATTAACTTTATAGACTTGCGAGATGCAGGAGATCCTGTGGAACTTGCCGCGATTTATGCCGAATCTGGCGCAGATGAGTTGGTATTTCTGGATATTTCGGCTACCGAAGAGCGAAGAAAAACCCTTGCCGAGCTCGTTTTAAGAGTTGCTGAAAAAGTGAATATTCCGTTTACGGTTGGCGGCGGCATATCTTCGGTTGAGGACGTGGATGTATTGCTTCAGAATGGAGCCGATAAGGTTTCCATAAATTCTTCCGCGGTAAAAAATCCGGAGCTTATTAACCAGTTGTCACAAAAATTCGGGAGCCAGTGTATTACCGTTGCCATAGATGCCAAACAGGTAAACGGGAAATGGCTGGTGCATTTGGTAGGAGGAAAGGTACCTACCGAATTGGATCTTTTTGACTGGGCAAAAGAAGTGGAAGAGCGTGGTGCAGGGGAAATTCTGTTTACTTCCATGAATAATGATGGCACCAAAGATGGTTTTGCGAATATTGCCCTCGCCAAATTATCTTCAGAATTAAATATTCCCATCATAGCATCGGGCGGGGCAGGAAATATGCAACATTTTACCGATACTTTTAAGGAAGGAAAAGCCGATGCCGCACTGGCTGCAAGCGTTTTTCATTTTAAGGAAATAGAGATCAAAGCACTTAAGGAAGAGTTGCAGAAAAATGGAATAGCTGTAAGGCTTTAGTAAATAGACGTTAGAAGTTGGAGGTTTAGAAAAGAAATAAATAATACCAAAGAAGGAGTAAAAAAAATATAATGAACATAGATTTTAATAAAAATAAAGACGGCCTGGTTCCTGCAATTATTCAGGATGCTTCTACAAAAAATGTACTCATGCTGGGCTATATGAATGAAGAGGCTTTCCTGAAAACCAGCGAGACCAAAAAAGTTACTTTTTTCAGCAGGACCAAGAACAGGTTATGGACAAAAGGGGAGGAGAGTGGCAATTTTCTTCACCTTGTGGATATTAAGAATGACTGTGATAATGATACGCTGCTGGTAAGCGTTCATCCTGAAGGGCCAACCTGTCATAAAGGAACCGATACCTGCTGGGGCGAAGAAAATAATCCTAATTTTGGATTTCTTTCCCAACTGGAAGGAATAATTGCCAAACGCAAAAGAATGAGTGAAGTTGAGCCGGAACTGCGGGAAGACAAATCGAGCTACGTGGTTTCGCTCTTTGATAAAGGCATTAATAAAATTGCCCAAAAGGTAGGGGAAGAGGCCGTGGAAACAGTGATAGAGGCCAAGGATGATGATGAAGCTCTGTTTTTAAATGAAAGTGCCGATTTGCTTTTTCACTATCTTATCCTGCTGAAGGCCAAAGGTTATTCTTTACAGGATGTGGTAAAGGTGCTCGAAGAAAGGCATTAATTTTACAAATATTGAAGAAAAACCTGTTGTCTTGTAAGGCAACAGGTTTTTATGTGAAAATGGCATTTTCAAGAAATTATTTTACAGCGTTCATTCCGAAGGTGGCTACCTCATGATCCTGTTCTACCTGGCCGCCTGAAACTCCAATGGCACCAATTATTTCGCCATCAGCGCTTTTAATTGGAACACCTCCGGGGAATGTAATAAGCCCTCCGTTGGAATGCTCGATGCCATAAAGAGATTCACCGGGTTGGGAAATTTTTCCAATTTCGCCGGTATCCATATCAAAATATCTTGCCGTTTCCGCTTTTTTAATAGCAATATCTACAGAACCTAACCACGCCCCGTCCATTCTGGCAAAAGCTTTAAGATTGGCTCCGGAGTCTACAATGGCAATATTCATGGGAACATCTATTTCACCTGCTTTTTGCTGAGCGGCTTTTATTGCCGCCTGTGCCTGTTCTAAAGTAATATTCATAAGCTTATTTTTTGTTTTCCTTAAAATATTAAAATTCAGACGGAAGACAGCGGCATTTAAGACTAATAAAGGAATTGTTTACTCACTCCATTTTCCCATCTTGCCCGCCTGAAAATCGCTGTAAGCCTGGTCTATTTCTTCCATACTGTTCATCACAAAGGGGCCCCGGGCAACCACCGGCTCATCAAAAGGTTTTGCATGTCCAAATAAAAGAATGCTTTCGGCCCTGGCTTCAATAACAAGTTTTTCATCGTCATTATTGAATTCTGCCAGATTTAGCGCCTTGACAGGATTTCCATTTACTTCAAACTCTCCTTTAATTACATAAAAGAAGATATTATGTTCAGAAGGAATAGAAAGTTCCAGTTTCGCCCCTTCTTCAAAATTGAGGGTAGCGAGGTTTACATCTGTAAAGGTATTAAAGGCACCTGCCGTTTCTTCTAATTTTCCCGAAACCACCTGCCCCTTAATTCTTCCTTCGTCCAGTGAAATCGCAGGAATTTGATCTTTTTGAAAACCGAAATATTTAGGTTCGGTCATCTTATACTTTGCTGGGAGGTTAATCCACAATTGCAGGATTTCCAGGTCGCCCCCTTCTTTTTTAAATTTTTCAGAAGAAACTTCCGCATGAATAAGTCCGCTGCCTGCAGTCATCCATTGCACACCACCACTTTCAATAACGCTTTTATGTCCGCCGGAATCCTTATGCGCAATATCCCCGTCAAGAATAAAAGTCACGGTTTCCATACCCCGGTGCGGGTGCGGCCCAAAGGGCAGGCCGTTATTATTGGGCGGGTATTTTTGTGGCCCGTGGTGGTTCAAAAATAAAAATGGATCAATCATCTGTATACTTCCCGTAGGCATGGGGGAATAGGTAATTAAATCGGCGATAGGCCGGTATTCTGCCTTATGAATTTTCTTTATGGTTCGCATGCTGATTGTTATTTGTTCTTAACATAAATGAGTTTGAATCGTGAATTCTGATTTTCCCGGGATTCTACTTCAAATTTATCGATAGCGCTTATCATTGGCGTCAGTTTTTGAAAGCCGTAATTCCGGGAATCGAAATTAGGTTGTTTCTTCTGGAGCAGGCTGCCCACATCGCCTAAAAAGGCCCATCCGTCCTCATCGGCAACATCAGAAATGGTTGTGGCAAGCAGGCGCACCACCTTTGGGGTAATTTTATCAACGCTATTCTTTTTATCCGCCTTTTCCCTGCTGGCTTCCTGCCCGTTTTCCTTGTCTTTATCCTTTAAAATTTCAATATAAATAAAGCGGTCACAGGCTACAATAAAGGGCTCGGGAGTTTTCTTTTCCCCAATCCCAATCACCTTTTTGCCCGCCTCGCGTAACCTGGTGGCCAGTCTTGTAAAATCACTGTCACTCGATACCAGGCAAAAGCCATCAACTTTATTGCTGTAAAGGATGTCCATTGCGTCAATAATCATAGCCGAATCTGTGGCGTTCTTGCCCTGTGTATAGCCGTATTGCTGAATGGGGTTTATGGCATTTTCAAGTAGAACCGCTTTCCATTTGGCTAAATGGGGTTTGGTCCAGTCTCCGTAAATTCTCTTAATGGTGGGGTTGCCAAATTTGGCAATTTCCTCCATCATTTCTTTTATGTAAGCAGAAGGAATATTGTCCCCGTCTATAAGTACGGCAAGATTAATCTCCATGAAGTATTGTAATTTTGTTGTATAAAGATACTATTTTAAGCAGAAAAGGCGGCAATCGCCGCCTTCATTACTCATAAATTATCGTTTGTTTAACTGTACCTGTAAATGGCATTTAGCTTAGATGCTTTTTCAGGCATAAACGCGCTTTCAATCAGAAAAACAGATCCACCTGTCTCCACAACCTTGGCTGCCGCCAGGTTCATAAGGGAAGTAGCATCATCAGATTGTTCTTCCTTTGTTTCCACCTTACGGTTCTCCTCGTCGTAAGTTCCCCAGACTTCTGCCCGGTTTTCAAGGAAAAGCGTATCAATTTTTCCCTCAAAAGCGGCGGGAATAATATCATGAATTTCGGTTGAAGTTTTTTCCGGCGGCAATTCAGAAAAGGTAGCCAGTTTATTCCTTTTCTCTTTTTCCAGTTGCGGCTCCATTACTTTTAAGGCCTTATCGTGCAGTCCCAGCATATTGGTATCTGAGGGATTTCCGGGTATTACCTGTTCGTACAGGTTCTTATAGGAATTCGCTTCTTTATAAATTGGAAAAAGATAATCCTGGCAGGCCACAACAAGAGGAACATTCTCATCTTTTAATACCTCATGCAGGCCTTTGTCCACGGCCCTGAAAAATCTAAGGATCTCATTTTTTTCATCCCTGTTCGCGGCATCATATCCATGCGTGGTAGACTGGCCGGAAAGATTATGCTGGGTTTTGTGCTTGCTGTGTTTTTCCTCGTAATCATAACCTACCCTGTCTTCCAGGCGCTCCGGTGTTAGATCTTCAATATACACGGGCCCAATGCTATGTTTGGTAGCTTCATAAAGATCTACTTTATCCTGCTGTATCGCCAAAAGATAAAATCTCCCTTCATTTTTTAAAACCGGTGCCAGGGGGCGCACATAAAATTCTTTAGAAATATAGGTGTATGCTTCGAAATTAACAGGAATAGTAAATTTTTCAAAGAAACCTTCTGCAGCGAAAACTGCCAGGCCGTCGGACTGGTGCCTCCAGAATTCCGGATCATTAATCAATTCCTCAATAGGTTTTCCTATTGCTTCAATTTTGTCTTCGCTAATTCCTTCTTTTTCCAGTCTCTTTTTTACTTCATCCCAAGAAGATTTGAGGTAAGTTTTATCCTTTTGATCCAGTACTTCTTTTCCCGCACGGTCTGTTGGGATAAAGATTGAGACACAATTTTCTCCCTTAAAATTCGCGATTTTTTGAAATTCTTCCTGACTTATTAATGACATAGTTTTTGTTTTTTGGTTAAAAAAGAGCATGAAAAATTATTTTTTTCACGCTCTTTCTTCTTTAATTTTCTGGTTATCTCAAGATAAGCCGATTTAAACCCAATTCAAAGAGCGGGGAAGCTATCTGGTGCTAAATCTTTCTTAATTAATGTTTATCTTTTGAAAAGAAACGGATGGAATCTATTTACATCAATCAGTTTACCACCATACCACGAAAAAACGTTCGTAAGTCTCATCGCCTTTTTTCATCCATACAAGAGGAGCCTTTTCCCGGCTGATGAAACTGGCAATTTGAAGCTGTATTTGCTCATAAGTCACCCATGTGCGGCCATAACTGGGATTAACCGGCCAATCCTGCTTTTTTGGGGAATAGAATTTATGTTTTTCATATTCTTCACCTTTAAAAGCATCAAAATTAATCCAGTAACCGGCAATGCAGGCTTTATTAAGATGAGCAATTTTTTTATAGTTGAATTGCTTCGGAAGAAAGAGATTGGCCTTAAAACAAACCTGCTGATGTATATTCCCCGCCTTCAGCTTGGCAGATTTCAGGAGGTTTCCTGTTTCGGGACGAAAGAGCAGGGGAAACTGCCTTTCCCTTAGCTTCTGTACCTTTTGAAGCAGACTGTCCCTCCTGTTGGGGCCTATCCAACGGTGGAGCTCGTCTTCAAAAGAAGGATCATAAACATAAAATTTATACACCAGTTCTATATGGTAAGGCTTCTCTTCCTGCAGGTCTTTCAGTAAAAAATCGATCTCGCCCAGCTTTATTTTTTCCTGGTGTATCTGTATGTTGGAAAGAAGCACTTTATACCGGCTGGTGTTATTGATTAGGAACTCAAAGAAATTTTCCACCCTTTTTCCAAGAATGGAACGGGACGAATGCAAATTTTGAAGAATTTCCTGTGGAATTTCAGCTACAGGAAGATTGAATTGTTTTAAACCCAGGAAATTACCATTATCCCACAGCGGAGGAGTGGAAAGGAAACCTTTAAATTGCTTTTGAATATTCATCTATAGCTTACCTCTAATTCTTAATTTCACAGATACATCTAAAACCTGTGTAATCATTCTGGGATTCTTGGATATTACTATTTCTCCAATTTATCCCGTAAGCTTTTTTATCCAAAGTATGTTCAGAAATATTAAATAACACCATACTATCAATTTCTCTGAGTTTTTCCCTTAACTGTATTGTACCCATTTCTGGTTCCATAACTTCTA
This sequence comes from Autumnicola tepida, assembly GCF_031846485.1. NCBI lineage: Bacteria > Pseudomonadati > Bacteroidota > Flavobacteriia > Flavobacteriales > Flavobacteriaceae > Autumnicola > Autumnicola tepida. Next base: position 27,871 of record NZ_JAVRHQ010000019.1, on the reverse strand, counting down.
TTTTCTCTGGCTGAAATTTAGCCACTGCATTTTTCATTTCCTGTACCGTTGGTAAACGATAATTAACTCTTGAAGGAAATTTTCTTCGCTGAGCTGGAGTTTCAGATTTATAAGAGTAATTTAACATGACCATATCTGTTCTCCATAAACAGAAGAATTGAGCCTGCGCCTTCGAAATCTGTACGACCGGATGATAATCGTAATGATGATCATTTATATAATCGTCAAAAACTAAATTTTTGCCTATTTTAAGATTTGAAGTATTTTCTAATTTCAGTTGCGGTATGTCCTTTAATAATTTTTCTTCTATTTCGCTGCCCTTAAAACCATAATTTGAAGATTTTTGTATTGCATCATGTTTTTCCATGCTCCAGAAATTTGTTATACTCTTTAAAAATTCCATGAACATCTGGTTGGTGACCGGTGTTTTATCAATATAAAGATTGTCTTTTAAATGAATTGTACCTGGTGGTACTTGCGAACTTGTGCTTCTATTTTCGGGGTAGTTATTGGTAATTTCATTCGATTTAGTTGATTTACAAGCGTAAATAAACATGCTGAGGCCTAGGATTAGGATTTTTTTATCGACTTTCCTATTAAACATTGAATGGGTATTTTTTATAATTTATATTTATTATAAATGGTCTTTTTTTCATTACCGAACGGCAATAATTCTATCTTACTTGATTTAATTCTTCTTAAGCTGTAAGCCCTTGGGTGCTTTAATTTCTCCCGGAGCGGGATCATACATGTTCAGGTAGATAATAACTGGTTTTTCAAGTCCTTCATAATTAAGCTCGTATTTATCCAGCATTCCGCCCCCCATAAAACCATTAGGTGTTTTAAACTGACAGCAGCTGCCAGTTCGGGTATAGGTGATAACTTCTCCATTTGGGCCGCTAAGGTTGTTAAGGTAGTTCCTTTCGTATTCAGGTCCCGATTTTAAATCTTGGCCACCCACTAGAATAGGATGGGATGCATTATACCCATAATTCTGGCCGACTACTGAATTTGTTGCTATATTTCCGGTAGAACCGCAGGCAAGAATGGAAAACGCAATACTTAACAATAAAATTTGCTTCATGAGTAATTAATAATTCCTGAAATATTGAAGTATTTTAATATTTTCAGGCAGATGAACAATATCTTGTGGAGTAGGGATATCCCAATCTAAATAATAATTTTCAGAAAAGATGGGAAAAAGGGCGTTTTATTCAAAAACCGGGTTCAAATTAAATATGTACCAGGTTTCCGCAGGCTTTAAGAAAGTCTTGTTTTAAATTTTCAGGGATTACCACATAATCGCATTCCTGAAGGTTAGAATGAATACCAATATTCGCAATTTCCTTTAAAGAGCGAATATTTCCTTTCTCTTTATAAATCCTGTAGATGCTATAATTTAGCGCCCTGAGCATTTCCTGTATCTTATCCTGCCTGGCTTTTCGTTCTTTGTTTTCTTCTTTATAAACGGGCAGGATTTCCAGCAATATAATAGGTGACTGCTCTTTGATGTCGTGATAAAAGCTGTTGAGCACTTCCAGTTCGCCTCCTTCAACATCTATTTTCAGAATCGAAATTGTGTCTGCCTGCAAAGCGCTTTTAACTTCGCTGAAATGGTAAAGCGGGACATATTCTTTTCTGAAGACACTTTTTGTGCGAAAACCTTCCAGCATGGAGGCACAGCTGTCGGCGTCGTCTCCGTAATAAAAATTTAATTTTCCCATTTCGGTTTTTTCTGAAATACCCACGGGAAAGATCTGGCAGTTGGTAAAGTTATTTTTTTCAATAAGCCTGCGCAGGTAAAAAAGGCAGGCGGCATTAGGCTCAAATCCCGTATAGGGCATTTCTGAATTCAAACTCCTCAACTTTAGCAGGGTCTGCCCAATATTAGCGCCAACATCTACAAATTCCCCACTTTTAAGAGGCAGGATTATCCTGAACAATTCCACCATCCAGGCCTCCGAAATATCTATATTGGTATAACCCATTTCCCCAATAATGGGAATCCTGAAGCTTTTACCGTTTATGTTCGCCCTTCCGCTAAAATTGGTGAGGAATTGCAGCAGGCGGCGTTTATATAAGAATCTGATGAAGGAACTGTTCATGAATTATAGCAGGTTTCAGGCTAAAGTGATTACGAAAATACATATAATTTTACTGCTTCCTTGCCTTTAGTTTTTTATGGGCCGTGGCCTTCTTATTATCTTTCTATCTTTGCGCCAAAACCGGCAAATTGCAACGCAAGCGATTTTATTATCTCATAAAAATTCAATTCTTGGGCTACAGGCTTCATGGCTGGCAAAAACAGCCCGATGTAAAAACCGTAGAAGGTATAATAACCAAAACCCTGCGCTGGGCCATGCCCGGTAAAAAATTTAAAATATTGGGGAGCAGCCGTACCGATGCCATGGTCTCGGCACAGGAATCGGCTTTTGAGCTTTTTCTGGACCATGAACCCCTGGCAGACCCGGAGGAGTTTCTACAGGTTTTCAACCTGAACTTGCCACAGGACATCAGGGCGACAGCCGTACAGGAGGTGGATGCGAAGTTCAATATTATTCAGCATCCAAAAATTAAAGAATATGCTTACCTGTTTTCTTTTGGTGAAAAAAATCATCCTTTTTGCGCGCCCATGATGGCCAATTTTATGGGGAACCTGGATATTAAGCGTATGAAGGAAGCGGCCCTTTTATTTGAAGGCACCCATAACTTCAGGAATTATTGCGTAAGGGTTTCAGAAAAAAGCAAATTTAACAGGGAGATCAAAAAGGCTATAATTACCAGGAATGACCTTTTTACCGCCAGTTTTTTTCCGGAGAACAATTTTGTTTTCCACGTGCATGGAGAAGGTTTCCTGCGGCACCAGGTAAGGCTTATGATGGGAGCGCTGGTTCTTGTTGGGAAGGGCGAGCTGGGCCTGGAGCAGATAGCACAAAGCCTTACCGGCGATCCTGAATATCAAATGGATTATATCGCCCCGGCTTCAGGTTTAATATTAAATAAAGTTGGATTTAAAGATTTGTAATTCAAATTCAGCAAAAAATCTCTTGAATTTTGTGCAGGATATTATTCTTCAGAGTTTTATCCTATCCCTCTTTCTCTAAAATCTTCAGCGCAATTTTGATGTTTTCATAGCTTATCGCTTCCTGAAAATGTTCAAAATAAACCTTTAGGGAACCCGGGTTTTCCAGCGCTTTTCTGGCTTTTCTAACCGATTCCAGGTCCGGTCTTGAAACGAGTTTCTTCAAATCTATATCTTCGCCATCATCATAAAGCTTGATGAGATGCGAATAAATAGTGGTAGCGGCAAGTTTTCGCTTCAGCGCAATTTCTTCCACACTTAAACCTTCCTTATAAAGTTCTCCTGTAACCTGATAAGTTTTTCCTTTTTTAGCCGATTTACGTTCGCGTTTGTCTTTGTGAAAAGCGATGATTTCTTTAATAAACTGGTATCCGTAATCCTGCATTTTGCGACGCCCCACCCCGTTAATCTGCATAAAATCCTCATCGGTCATGGGCCGTTCCTTTTCCATTTCCTTTAGCGTGGCGTCGTTAAAGATCAAATAAGCCGGGATTTCTTCTTCACGGGCAATCTTCAGGCGTAGCTGCCTCAATTTTTCAAATAAGGAGTTATCGGATTTCTTAATACTTTCTGCGGAATCCTGCCGGAGGATTTTTCTATCCGGAGCCTGCGCGAGGTGCACCTTTTCCCCTTCAAACAAGATCTTTTTCGCCGCTTTTGTTAACTGCAGGTGGTTGTTTTTATGAAAAGCGATTTCAGCATAACCTAAATTTATAAGCTGAAGGATGTATTGCTGCCAGTGGTGCCAGGAAAGTTCACTGCCCACTCCGTAGGTGGGGAGTTGCTGGTAATTTTTAGAAAGAACGGCTTCATTCTGGGAACCTCTCAACACATCGATAAGCGTGGTAACAGGTTCTGCTCCTTTTAATCTGTAAATGCAGGAAAGGGCTTTTTGAGCGATCACCGTACCGTCAAAAAATTCCGGCGGATTCTTACAAATATCGCAGTTCCCGCAATCTTCCTGTTTATGTTCCCCAAAATAGTTCAGCAGGATCTTTCTCCGGCAGGTGAGCGCTTCAGAATATTGCTTCATACGCTCCAGCTTAGCCAGTTGTATTTCCTCATTTGCCGCGTTGGAGGCAAACTTTTGCAGTTGTACCACATCGGCATAGCTATGGAACAGCAATGTATCTGAAGGTAAACCATCACGCCCGGCACGGCCAATTTCCTGATAATAACCTTCCAGGTTTTTGGGCATGTTATAATGGATCACCCAGCGGATGTTGCTTTTGTCTATACCCATTCCAAAGGCGATAGTGGCGCATATAATTTGGTTTTCATCATTTATAAAACCGTCCTGAATGCTCATCCTTTCTTCATGTTTAAGGCCGGCATGGTAAGCTTCGGCCTTAAAGCCTTTGGCTTTGAGTTTTGCAGCGAGTTCTTCAGTGGTCTTTCGGCTTAAACAATAAATAATCCCGCTTTCTTTTTTGCGGTTTTGGATAAAACTGGCAATCTGCTCAAAACGTTTCACCCCGGGCCTTACCTCCAGGCTAAGGTTAGCGCGATCAAAAGAAGCCACATGTTTTTTGGCCAGGGGAATATTCAGCTGCCGGCAAATATCGTTTCTGGTAGCTTTGTCTGCCGTTGCGGTTAAAGCAATTACCGGGGTATTAGGGTAGCGGTTCTTCAGGTATCCCAGCTGGGTATACGCCGGCCTGAAATCGTGGCCCCAGCTGGAAATACAATGCGCTTCATCTATGGCTATAAGACTCACCTTACCGTTGGCCAGAATTTTATCTACAAACTGCAGGCTTTCCGGGGCAATATAAAGCAGTTTTAATTCATTTTTTCCTATCTTCTGAAAAATAGCCTGCTGTTCGGCCTCCTGCTGGCTGCTATTGAGATAAGCTGCGGCGACGCCATTGGCGGTTAATCCGTCTACCTGGTCTTTCATGAGCGCGATAAGCGGGGAAATCACCAAAGTTATCTGCGGAAGAAGGATGGCGGGAAGTTGATAGCAAATAGATTTTCCGCCTCCTGTGGGCATAATGACAAGGTTGTCTTTTCCTTCAAAAACAGCGTTGATAATTTTCTTCTGAAGTGGGCGAAAACTGTCGTAACCAAAATATTCTTTTAATGTGCCTAAAAGCCGCGTTTCTTCCATAGCGGCAAAGGTAAAATTTGACTTTTAATTCCGTGAACTTCCAAACAAGAAATGTAACTGCCTTTCTTCAGTTTTATTTAAGCAGATTTCTACCGCCCCGGAAAGGCTATGGCTGCAAATATTCTTACTTTTATAAAAATTTTATCCGCAGCATGGCAAAACTCAGGAAGAAGTATTCGCTGAAGCGTCCCAGGAATACCAAAACTTTGAACCAGGTTCCGGGAACGGTAACTTACGTTGGGAGTAAAGAAATTACGGATGTTCACCTGGAGGTGATAGATTACAACAAGCAGCAGTACAACTGGTTTGCCTCTAAGTCTCCTGAAGATGCTTTTAAATTTGAAGAGCCGCTTAATGTTACCTGGTTTAATGTGAATGGGCTCAATAATACCGCTGAGATTGAAAAGATGGGCGCCTACTACGATTTGCACCCGCTTATTCTTGAAGATATTGTAAACACGGGACAGCGGCCCAAAATTGATGAATATCCCGATTACATTTTTATTGTGGCCAAAATGCTGTACTACAACGGGGATGGCAATTTGCGCAACGAGCATATTAGTATGGTGGTGGGAAAAGATTATGTCCTGACTTTCCAGGAAGCCGATGGTGATGTTTTTGACGGGGTGAGGGAAAGAATTGCGAAAGATAAAGGCCGTATTAGGAACAGTGGTGCAGATTACCTGATGTTCGCCCTGCTGGATGCCGTAATCGATAATTACTTTGCGGTAATAGACGACATTAGCGATAAAATTGAAAATTTTGAAGACCAGCTTTTCGTGGATAATTCCGCAGAAAACCTCGTACAGGAAATTCAGGAATTAAAGAGGACCATCCTACGAATTAGAAGAGCTGTTTTTCCGCTAAGGGAAGTAGTGGGACGGCTTGAGAAAATGGATAATAACCTCATTGAGGAAAAGACGGTAAATTACATCAGGGATCTTTATGACCATATTGTTCAAATTTCAGAAAACATAGATATCTACAGGGAAATGATCTGGAGTTTGATGGATATGTACATGACCACCATTAGCAATAAAATGAATGAAGTGATGAAGGTATTAACCATTATGGCTTCCATTTTTATTCCGCTCACTTTTATTGCGGGAATCTACGGGATGAATTTTGAATATATGCCAGAACTGGAGTGGAAGTATGGCTATTTTGCCATTTGGGGAGTAATGATAGTTGTATTTCTGGGCATGCTTTACTATTTTAAAAGAAAAAAATGGCTTTAGAATAGCTTTTATAAAAACTTTAAATTACTACATTATCATGAAAAATATCCTTTTGGGATCATTGTTACTAAGCCTTGTTTTAACCTCCTGTAAAAATAAACCTGAAGAAGAAAACAAAGATATGCTGGAAAACCTGAAAATTGCCTTTATAGGAACCTATACCCGTATGGAAGGCCATGTAGAAGGCAAAGCAGAGGGAATTTATACCCTTTACCAGGACCCAGAAAGTGGGAGCCTTAGATTTGGCGAAGTTGTTGCCAAGATCACCAATCCTTCTTTTGTACGCGTTTCTGAGGATGGTAAAAATCTTTATGCGGTGACCGAAATTGGAAGCAGGGAAGGGGAAGTAGGAGAAGTTTACGCCTACAGCATAAACGATAATTATGAATTAGAGGAATTGAACAAGCTTTCTACTGAAGCTGGTGCGCCAGCTCAAATTGCCATAGACCAGAGCGGGAAGTACGTATTTGTGGCCAATTATATGGGAGGAGTGGTGATGATGTACAGGAGAGAAGAAGACGGCAGACTTAGTGATCATAAGAAAATTCAACTTGAAAACCCGGGGCAGTCCCATGCGCACTCGGTAAATATAGATGAAGATAATGAGCATGTTTATATAGCCGATTTGGGAAATGATAAGATCTGGATTTTTGATCTTGATGCCGCAACGGGGAGTATTGAGCCAAACGAGCAGGCTTTTGTTGAGGTTGAAGAAGGAGCTGGCCCAAGACATTTTACTTTTTCTAAAAACCAGGAATACGCGTACGTTATAAATGAACTTAACAGCAGCATTACCGCTTTTAAAAGAAAAGCTTCGGGAGGGCTGGAAATAATCCAGACGGTTTCCACGCTGCCTGAAGATTTTGAAGGAGAGAATTCGGCGGCCGATATTCACCTGCATCCCAACGGGAAATTTATTTATGGCTCTAACAGGGGCGATAACAGCATTTGTGCTTTTCGCGTAGGTGATGACGGGAAATTGATAAATATTGGCTTTTACCCCACCAACGGGGAAACTCCTCGTAACTTTGCCATTGCGCCGGGAGGAGACTTTCTTTATGCGGCCAATCAAGATAGCGGGGGCATTTCGATATTTAAAATCGACGGGGAAACCGGGGAATTAGAACAGGAACTTACCAATTTTGATGCGAAAACTCCCGTTTGTATAGAGTTTGTCGAAAATTAAAGACGCGAAAATATTGAAAAGAAAAAAGGCTGCCCGAATATTTTTCGAAGCAGCCTTTTTAGTAATCCTATAGTTATTATACTTCCTGAACTACAAAAAATCCGTCGTTGCCCTGGGACTGGTATAAAGGCATAAAAATATAAGCGTCCCATTCGCTTTTTATTTCATTGCCATTTTGCCTGGCAAGAAGTTCTCCTTTTTCAATTTTTTGGAAATTTTCATAGCCAGGTTGCATTTCAAAGATATCATCATCATCCAATCCGTGACGGTGAAGGATCTCAAAAGTTTTTTGAGGCGGAGCGTTCTTTTCAGCAAATTTATTAACACAGTCCGGATAAGTGGATATTTGTTCCAGGTTGAGATTACAGGCTTCTTTTAGAGCCAGCCAGATCACTCCTTCATGATTTTCCACAGAACGCACATTGGTATGTTGTCCTGCTTCAAAAACAAAGCCGGTCATTCCTATCCTGCTTAAATAGTGGTCAATATCCCCGGTAATAATATCGCTAAATCCCCTGATGATATAAGTTGGGAACTTATGTGCCCATTCATCATTATCATTTACCTCCTGTACAGAAACATACGGGAGGCTGGGGGAGGAGGTGGTGTGGCAATCCAGGAAATATCTCTTGGTGAAATCTTTTTCAGGATATTTTTCCAGGAGTTCAATAATCTCAAACATCTCTTTTTTCTCCTGGGTATCCTTTTTGCCGCTTTTCACATTTTCCTCTGTCCATGTACGGTTAAGGTCTTCTTCAATATATCTTCTATTTTGGTTTAGCGCCATGTGGTTCCCGGAAACACCAATAATGGTTCCCTCAATTTCAGGACTCGTTTTTTCCAGTTCTTTAAAAACTTTTTCCAGGGCTTTCACGCCGCTGGGTTCGTTCCCATGAATGCCTCCAGTTACAAAAAGCAGCGGCCCTTTTTTACCGGAAGTATATTTCCCAATTATTCTGGGTATTTCTTCATTTAGTTGCTCGTTCATAGATTTTAGTTTTAATTAGTCCATTGTAGCCAGCGTACGATTTGCTAATGTGCCTTTGTAAACTTCTTTGTAAGCCACTTTTCTTTCAATAGCCTCAATTACCACATCTGTAAATTTTGGTAAACCAATATCTTTAAAGCGCTCCATACCACCAGGGCTTAAAACATTAATTTCAATAAGCTTATCCTTAACGATATCCAGACCGACAAAAAACAACCCGTCCCTGATTAATTTGGGTGCGGTAAGTTCAATAATGCGCTTCATATCATCTGTCAGGTCACTGCTGTCTGCAGATGCTCCCTGGGAAAAATTACTACGGAATTCGCCTTCCCCGGCAACTCTCCTTATAATGGCTTTTTTCCCATCCTGTTCCATAACACGGCCATTCATCAGCAAAACCCGCACATCTCCGTCTTTAACTGCGGGCAAAAATTCCTGGGCGATCACATAGCCCTGTGCACTGATGGTTTCGATAATCTGATTTACATTTTTTTCATTTTCATCTATAAGAAAAACATCTTTACCTCCTGAACCTTCCAATGGTTTCAGGACCATTTTCTTATTTTGCTTTTCCCAGAATTCAAGAAGATCTTCCTTACTTCTTGTAATAATCGAATCTGGCTTTATAGACTGCGGTAATTCCTCGAAATATAATTTATCAATAAATGCATGGGAAAGAGCGTAGGCATCATTAAGCACCAAAACGCCTTCCTGCTGGATCATCCTTCCAAAAGCCACGCCGGCCTGCTCGGCCCACTGGCGGGAATCTTCTTCTGTAGGGTTATTTCTTATAAAAAGTACATCAATATCCTTTGAAGAAATTTTCTTCTTTTTTGCTTTTGAACCCTGAAGTGCTTCCAGGAATTTCGCTGGGGATTTTGTTTTGGTATCCTTGGATACGTGGGTACTGTTTATACTTATTGGAGCATCATGATGAAAGTTAAAGTCACCCACACCCATTGCATATACTTCGTGGCCGCGGGCGTGAGCCTCTGCCATTAATGCTGTTGATGTGCCGTTTTTTTCTGTAGCAACATCATTTAATACAAAACATATTTTCATTTGCTTATCATTTTTGAGAGGGGAAGCCCCTTTCTGATTAATTCTAATTTTTTGTTTACGTCTTTATTTAACAGGTAGCTCGGTTTTAGAGCTGTAGGTTTTAAAACCTGTCTTTCGGTTAATTCTTTTATTACGCCGGTATGCTTAAGGCCGAATTTTCCTGCGAGCAAAGGTTCATATTCCCCGTCATTTTGGAGGTATTCCCTTAGTTTTACCAATCCTTTCAGGTAGATGATATCTTTTAAGAAGCCGCCACCCTGCATTATCCGGGAAGTAATATTGAAGGATCTTTCCGCAGAAAAACCGTAGTCTTTAACCAGTAAGCGGAATATTTCCTGGAAATTCCCACCGTTCATCACCGCGTTTCCTGCTATAACCCTTCCGGCAAGGGTACGTAGCCGGTTTGGGGTAAGCCCGTCTACAAGATATTCAGCCATTACCGCAAGGCCTTCCTGTAAAGGATCGTAATCTGCCAGGCCAATACTTAATTGCTGAAGCGGCTGCCTGCTGCCATTATAGTAAGTAAGAACGTGCGTTCCCACTTCATGCTGGATAAGAGCGTTGGCTTCTTTCTTGATCATCTTATAATCCCGCGGGATGTAGAGTTCGCCATGAGAAACCATCATCACATTTACATCCTGGCGTATGTGGACTTTACATTTGAAATTTTCATCCTGTTCCCTGAAAAAATCAAATTCACGCCTTGCCATACTGCTGAATTCCCTGGAATCTATGAGATCCACAGTCTCTGAAGGTTCCTGCTCGGGAACTGCCTGCAGGATAGCTTCGGCTTCTTCCTGTAATTCATGTTCCACTCCCTTATGAAGGCGCATACTGTCGTAAAAAAAGTTTCTGGTCCCTCTTTCCCCAAGCATGGTAATTTGTTGGTCCAGCTCTTCCCTTTTTTCCCTGAAAATGTAAGACATGGCCGGATCATCTATATCCTCAATTTTGAGGTTGTAAAGTTTTCTTTTCAGTACATCCGGATCTACGGGAAGGAGCCGGTAATGGTAATCAAGTACTGTTTCAAAATTACTTTCAAAAAATTTCTCCTTTATATCATGGATATTGGCAGGAGAAACCAGCCACAGAAACTGGTAAGACTTCTCTATGGCAGATAATTTACGGTCTATTTCAAAAACTTTATCTTTTATGACCTGCCGCCCCAGAGCATTATAGCTGGGAACCCCGCTGGAAGTTTGTACCCTCAGGAAATCAAAAAGTGCGATATGTAAAGATTTGATCACATAGTCTTTAAAATTCCTGAAGAATACGGGGTATAATTTCCCTTCTTCACTACGATATACAGGGGGAATTTCCATCCCCAGTAGCACGGCCCCACTTTTTTTGGCATCTTCTATCGTGAGAAGGGCTCTGTCGCCTTCCTTTTGCCGCTGTTTGGTATCTTTAATTTCAGCTTTTAGGTAAAGACCGGAATATATCTGGTTAATATTATTTAACTTCTCCTGGAGTACCCCCAGGCTTGTTGGCAACTTTTCCGCAGGTCCTTTTAGTACAAAAGTGTGGCTTTCCTCATCCCCCGCGTACATTTCCAGTAACATGTAGGATTTAAATTTAGCTGAAAAATGTTCAGAAAGGGTGTAGATAAACTTCTGGTAATCTTCAAAATCTTTATTTCCAATAATCAGGTAAGAAGCCTCACTAATTACCATTCGTTTGGTACCCTGATCTTTTAATTTATCGCGGTAAATAATAAGATAAGGCAAATCCTTTTCTATGTGAAGTATTCCTTTTCCCGGAAGCTTACAGTTAGTTTCGGATTCCTCTTCCAGGTTTGTTAAAATTTTTTTAATTGATTTTTCAGATAATTCCGTTATCTCCAGCATTATTTGAAAGTTTCTTGATGTTTTTAGTTTTTTGCAGCTTTTATGGTGCGAAAGCTTTCGGAAATGGCCAATTTTTAAGCTTACGTACAAATTAAAATTAGGAATTAATTAATGGCTAAAAACAAGATGAAGACACTTTGGCTTTAATTTAAGATAAGCAGCTCTCAGAAGCTAAAAACATTAAGTTTTTTTAAATGTATCATACGGTTATATTGGAAGAGCTTCTTCGGCTAACATAGAAACCGAAAGTGTATAATCCTGTATTCTTTTCCCTAACATTCTCTATCCGTAAAATTTTTTTCGGAGTTCTACAGGGCCAAGACCTGTCCAGTTTTGAATAAGTGTTGGAAAAAGTGATCACCTTTTGATTATTGCTTGCTTTAACTATCCTCTACCCGCTTCGAACGGTGGGTATAATAGCTCTGGGCTATGGCTTCTAAATATTGAATTGGATGTATTGAACGTACCTGCACTGGAAATTCTGAAATGAAAGATTTAGGGCCAATTTCAGGGATAAGAATTATTTTGCATTGACCGGTTGTGTCAAAGAGTTGCCATTTTAAGTCAGACATGTTTTTTCAGAAATTTATGTACCACTATTGGCTTGGCTAATCTATCCTGTTTAATTGTAAAGGAACGGTGAAAAATTATTTTTCATGCTGATAAGCATAGGAAAAGAAATTGTCCAAAATCCTCATAATATAAAAATTTAAGATATTTTTATGTAAGAAGATTCAATTTACACGAAACCATTTTAAAAAACCTGAGTTCCTGAACCTTAATTAAAACCTTGCGCTCTTGTAAAAATTATGGTAATGAAACATAAGTATAAAAAATATTTAGCTGAAGGTACTTTAATTATTTTCAGTGTATTATTTGCTTTATTTATCAATAAATTATTTGATGATTATCAAACAGCTAGTAGAAAGGAAATTGCTTTACAAAGTATTAGAAAAGAACTATATAAAAACCAGGAGATCTTAAAAAACTGGAAAGAAAGGCACATTAAAATCAGAAATAGAATTTCAGCAATTTTAGAAGGAAAAAATAACGGTTTAAAGGAAGACCTAAAAAATCAGCCGTATTTAAATTTGGGTATTCTTACTGGTAATGAATCTCTTATTGATGCTATTCTAACAGATACCGCATGGGAATCTGCAAAATCTACGGGAATTATTTCGGAATTTGACTTTGAAACCATTCAACAGCTTACCAATGTATATTCAATGCAGGAAGAAATTACTCAAAAGACCATTGAAAAAATTTTGGATTATTACTTTAATAGTGAAGCACACGATCTGGAGAATATCGATAAAATACTTATACAATTTCAATTAAGGTTCTGGGAATTGACCGGCCAGGAAGAATTAATATCAAGTTTGTATAAAGAGGCCATTGAACAAATTGAAGAATAAATACCTCTTTTAAAAAAGTAAATCTTTTAAATAATAGATTTTTAAGGTATGCTGAAATTCTTAAGGAAAGTAAATTTAAAGGACGGCAAGTTTAAAAGGTATCTCCTTTATCTTTTAGGAGAGATGTTACTCATTGTGCTTGGAATATTAATGGCGCTCCAAATCCATAACTGGAAACAACTCAGGGAAAATTCTCAGATAGAAAAGCAATATCTTGAAAATATAAAACGCCAGCTTCAGGAAGATCTGGAAGAAATAAGGGGTAATAAAGAATATAATCAAAAATACCTGAAAGAATTTTCAACTGCAATTAAAATTATTCAATTAAATGATCAGGCCAATGTTGATACCCTCGGAAAAATAAGCGCGGATCTTTCTAAGTATTCAGACTTCAGAAGGAAAAGTAATGTTTATCAAAGCCTCATAAACAGTGGGGAGGTAAAATATATAACTAATTATGAAATTATTGGAAACCTGCAAAGTCTTGAAGAGACCTATACGCTTATTAACCGACTCGAAGAAACCCACAACACGGCCATTATGAATTTTGCCGTGCCTACCCTTGTGGATGTAATGAATTTTAGTACGCTCACAGTTAAGAAACCCGAAGTGCTGTTTGACTACCGCTATCAGAATATGTTTGTATTGTTTATAGAGCTTATGAATGAAAAAGAAGATATTTACGAGAAAGCACAAATAGAAATTGAAAATATAGTTTTGCAAATAGATCAAGAAATTGTTCCAAGGTAACTATATATATATTCTTTGGCAGCCATATCCGTATTTTTTTCAGAATAAAAGATTGATTAAAATAGCCGGGGTGGTATTCTTAATCGTATTTATCTTTCTGGTGTTCTTCAGGCCTTTTAATATTGAAGAGACCGAACACCGGTATCCATATATAATCACTGTATTTATTCAGGCTTTTTGCTCCAGTCTGGTTTTTCTTTTGACGATTGCAACTTTCAATGGTTTAGTAGGTAAAAAAGTTGAAGAGCACTGGACGGTTTTGAGAGAAATAGGGCTTTTGTGCGTGGTTTTTTTCATGATAGGTTTTGGAAATTTCCTGGTAAGAAACTTTATTTATAATAATCCTAAAAATTTTTCTTTCCAGTACTTTCTGGAAGAAGTTGTGCATACCTTTTTGATAGGCACCCTGCTAACTGTTATTTTTACTATTAGCCATACGGAGAGGCTTTTAAGGATCCATAAAAAATTTGCAGAACAGGTGAGTAGGGAACCGCAGCCGGTAACACGAGATAAAACTAAACTTATTATTGAAACGAATACTGAATCAGACTATTTTTCTCTTACAATCGATGAATTTCTTTTTGCAAAGGCAGATGGAAATTATGTGGAATTCTTTCTCCTGAATAAGGGTGTGATTGACAAGAAATTATGTAGAATTACCCTCACGCGGGTGGAAGCGATATTTAAGGATATTCAAAGCGTTGTTAAAACCCACCGCGCCTATTTGGTAAATACATTACATGTTCAAAAAGTGGAAGGAAACGCACAGGGATTACAACTTTCGCTAAAGAAAAATACTGAAAAAATTCCTGTTTCTCGTAGGCAGATCCCAATTTTTAAGCAAGTGATGAATGGATAAATGTGAATATTTTCATTATTTCTGTAATTCGTCACAAAAGTTTGTTGCCCATCACATAGATTAGGATCCAGCCATTTCATGCAACTACATTTGATAAAACAATTAAAAATGTTTTGTCATGAAAAATGTAAGAAGGTATGATTTAGACTGGTTACGTGTTCTTGTATTTGCTTTGCTTATTATCTATCATGTAGGGATGTTTTTTGTTCCATGGGAATGGCATATTAAAAATAATGAGATTTCTGAAAGTCTTACCATACCAATGCTTTTTTTAAACCAGTGGCGAATTCCCCTTTTATTTATAATTTCAGGAATGGGAACATGTTTTGCTCTTTCAAAAAGAACCTGGTGGCAGTTCGTAAAAGAACGTCATAACCGATTAATGGTCCCTTTACTGGTTGGAATGATAGTGGTGGTAGCTCCGCAGGTTTATATAGAACGCATACTAGATGGAAGTGCCACCGGTAATTATCTGGATTTTTATCTGTACGATTATTTTACAAAAAAGCCATATCCTGAAGGGAATTTTAGTTGGCACCATTTGTGGTTTTTGCCATATCTCTTTATTTATTCAATTCTTCTTAGTCCCGTTTTTATTTTATTTAGAAAATTTCCTCAAAACATATTTGTTCACCTAATGAGGAAATTAATTAGCACGAAAGGCGGGATCTTCTTACTCCTGCTGCCGCTACTACTTATTTTCCTTTTACTGGAACCCCTATTCCCCGTAACACACTCCCTGGTGGGAGACTGGTACTACCTGGCACTTAACTTTATATTTTTCTTCTATGGATATCTCTTTATTTCATTCAAAAATGCTTTTTGGAAAATGGTAAACCGCTGTAGGAAAACAGCACTAGCCATAGGAATGATTTCATTTTTCATTTTTATATTATCCATAAATCAGCCGGAAACGAACCTGCAGCGGGCAATTTATGTGATTTCAAAATTTTTGAATATCGGGAGCTGGATAATAGCAATTTTTGGGTATGCTGCAAAATACCTAAACAGGAAGAGTAAGTTAGTTCAATATTGTAACAGGGCAGTATACCCTTTTTATATTTTTCATCAGACAGTTACGGTGGTTGCAGCTTACTATTTGTATGACAAAGACCTTATGATTGGGATAAAATTTATCATTCTAACAATAGTAACATTTCTTGTTTCATGGCTATTATTCGAAATTGTAAAGAGATCTAAGATAACATGTATTTTATTTGGAATAAAACCACGAAAGGATTTTAAAGGGTGGTAGTAAGTTAGATAATAATTAAACCCTAATTAAATCTGCTTTAATCAATTCTGAAATATGTTAATAGGATATTTCCGTACTCCTTCAATATAAAATTTTGGATTTCCTAAGGGCCATTAGGGGAGATTAAGTAAAATTATAAGATTTTTAGCTCATCAATTAAAGATAAACTCACCTTAATATTAACAATATTTAATATTTAAACCAAAAAATAAAGGGTAACTATATGAAAACCATATAATTACCCTTTATGTATGTTATAAATAACTTGTAAAAGTCGGGGTGGCAGGAAATAAGAAGGCGACTTTGAATGCCCGCTACCAGCCACTTTATTTCTTATCGAGTGGATTTATTCACTGAATCATTCACTAAACTTGAAAGAACAACACGATCCTATTTAATTTGATCGCCTTTAGTTGCATAAAGATACAAATTAATATAGAATTACCATTTTCTTGTATTTGCTAAATCTTCTCTTTTTATTTCAACTTCCTTGACTAGATTTTCGAGTGAACTAGTTAATAATGTGTGGTTATCTTTAGGATCATATAGTAAAGATTTTAAGCTCATAGTTTCATTTATAATTGTTCTAACCTTTGCATGTAGAGCATTTTTGGGCATAACCATGAAGTGTTTTTTGTTTCTTGAAAATCTAAACGAATAATCTTCTAATATTAATCTTATATCCGGGTCATTTGTTCCACACCCGATAAAGACAAATGTATGTGTAACAGATAATGCATCTATTAAATGATAGAAATCACGATATTTTGTTCTCGCTTCAGAATAATCCTTGCGAGTAAAAATGAGATCATCAGGCGATTCAACTGAACCATGGATTTTTATTATTAAAGGTTCTGGTCGTCTAATATTGTCAGCAATATCATGTTCAGTAAATTTCTTCACAATTATATTACCATGCGATGCGGTGTTGGCATATGTATCATAAATTTTATCGAAATTAGGAGTAATGATTACTCTAGAGTCTAAGTTAAATATATGCTCATGAATTTTGGCCGGCTTAAAACCTGGCGTTAAGAATTCCTTTTTAACCAAAGTATTAAAATCTTCTCTTCCTAATTCCTTCTTAATAAGTTCACATGCAGTAAGATAATCTCCTGCTTTTATTTGCTTTCTAATTTCAGTTTTTCCATTAATATTTTCAGAAGCACTTCTTAAAAATTCGTTCCAGTCTTTAGGTCGTAATCCTTCATCATTAACTGAATTTTTTGAAACTCCCGAACCCAGCACAAGTACACATCTTCTCCGAGCAATATCTTCAACTAAATTATTCGGCCATTCGATCATGACAAATAATTTAAATTTGTAATTAAATTATCGGATATTGTTTTGAGCGTCTTTTCAAATTCCTTAACCTTATTAAAATGAGCACCAACAACACCATGTTCAGCCTTTAAGGCAAAAATCGGAACACTGCTGTTTTGAGATAATGGAACTAAACTATGTAAATTTGTAATTTCTCCAAGTTTCGGTGTGTTTAAGTCATCTTTATTTAATTCCATTAGGTGTTTTTTTACTGTGCCCGGTATTTTTTTTATAATTTTCTCATAGGCTTTGACAGGCTGTTTTTTACCTCCAACGGTTTTAGCAGTATACTGTTGAGTTATGTATCCGCCGAATTGAATGTGCCATTGCACTTCCTTTTCATCGATCAAAAATGGTTCACCTTCTCTTTCTTTAAAATCATTTAATCCTCTTGAAAGCTGTTTCTTCCATTCTTTTAAGGATTTCGCAATATTTTCTATAGCTTGAATACTAAAAATATCCGATGACATAGGTACAATGAAATAGTCGGAGGAGGCCAAAACTGATCTATTAAGAGCTCCTAATGAGGGACCTACATCAAAAAAGACATAGTCATATTCTTCTAATTTAGAAAGTAAATCCCTAAACATTAAAGTAGTTTGTAGTCCTCGGAAATCACCAGCTTTTCCATCTAACCAGTCCTTACTAAGAAAATCTTCACTTAGAGATAGATCTGGATCTCCAATTATGACATCAACTTTAAAATGCGGGCTTTTAATTATAGGCAATTCACCTTTTTGAAAACCTTTTCCCCGTTGTAAAGGCTTTACTATTTCATATATTGTTTTTTTCGATTTAGAATATAAATTTTCAATTTGAGGATATGGAAACATATATGCCGTTGCATTACACTGAGGATCCATATCGACAATCATTACTTTCTTGTTTTCGATTATTTGCAGGTAAGATGCAACATTGCAAAGAAGTGTAGTTTTTCCTACACCTCCCTTATTATTAAATACAACAATGGACTCCATTTACTATGAGTTTGGAAGAATAATTAGAAATAGTATAAATGCGAAAATTCGACATTTTAAAAGCTAGACTACTTATTTTGCAGAAAAGTTTTTAGAAAATCATTTTTATCCTTTTCCGCTTGAACCAGGCGCTCATATAACTTTTTATTTTCTTCGTAAGCTTCAACTAATTTGTCTAGAGGATTGAATGTACAGTGAGTATTGAAAGCACTGTTATCGTGAAAATTGTTGAAATAATTAAAAACAGAATCTTCAGAAAAATTCTGAATAGCTTCCTTAGTCACTCCTAAAACCTTAGCAACACGTTCTAATTTTTCATCTTCCAGGATTTCACTTTTCTCTAGAATAGAAACACTTTGCTGGCTAATGCCTAATTCTTCGGCAAGCGTTTCCTGCTTCATTCCGCGTAGTTCGCGTATCCGGGCAATTTTACGGCCGATGTGGTTTGATTTGGTGGTTGTTGTCATAGCTCAAATATAACGATTTCTTCTTCTAAAATTTTACGGGTAACCCTCACGGGTAAAATACAAACTCTTTCGGGTATTATACAAGGCATTTTGGTAGGGTACCGCCTTGTCCACTTCTACCTTCAACAGGAATAAAAATATCAGCATCATGAAGGCATTAACAAATATAGGAATTTATCCTACTGGAAAGGTACAGGTTCAGAAGACTATTCAACAAGTTTTTAACCAGGTACTGCAAATGAAGTTGAACCAAAAACTTAAGATATGAAACAAAATCTCAATCTTCCGCCGCTCTTTCCATTTAAAATGGAACTCCAGGAACTCATTCAGCAACTGCCAGATGTCTTTGCACCCGATGCAATATACCTTTGCACAGTTCGAAAAGAACCACCTTCATTCTATGCCTTGCATTTAATTAGAAGTTCTGCAAATGAATTTTCCACGGAGGTGTTGAACCGACTGAAACAATTAGTTGAAAAATTTCCGCAGTTCTCTATTCAGTGGAGTACGGCCGGCCAGGTAAGAAAACATTTAATGGCCGGGGAGCTCTATCATATTAGCCAATGCTTTTATGCTGAGCTTATTTATTTAAGCGAAAGTTCAAAAGATCCTCTGGCTAAATCTACAATAAAGGGCAGCACGCTGCTTAAAAAAGCGAAAGAAAAAACAACGCATGATTATAATGAGGTAGTTGAACTTTTCAGTACTACTTATGATCTATTTCAAAAGGAAAAATACGACAAAGCAACTCTTAAAGTCATAGATATTTTCCTTGAGTTATTTAATTATACCGAAACCTTATATAAAGGAGAAGCCATTAATGTCAATTCCCTTTCGGAGCACGTAAAATATTTAGCTGCCTTAGATCCTGAGTTTCAAAAGCTATTTGATCCCGGCAACGATAGATTAACGGAAATACTACTTTTTCTGGATGATATCTATTTGGCGGGACTTGATCCTAGAGAGCATAAAATTTACCGTAGTAAGTGCCACGAGATTTTTGTTTTGGGAGAAGTTGTATTTCAAATGGTATACGATATCACTGAAGGAATACTTTCCGATTGTTACAACCTGGAACTACAGCGTAATCCGGTGATAAAACCAATTATATCTGGAGAAAATCTGCATCTTCCTTTTGACGTGGCAATTCAGGAAGTCGTGGATTTTTTACGTTTAAAATTTAAAGTACATTCCATTTTCTTAATCAGTAAAGAGCAACAGAGCATTTTTAAAAATCGATATTTCCAAACAAAGGAATTTCAGCATCATACCTTTTGCTCTACGGTTTTGCTGGTCACTAAAAAACCTGTATCATTAAATCCCGCTGAGCTTATGGACCTGGTGTTTAACCATACCAAAAAGCGAATAAAAGTTTATTTTATTTTTGAAACCCTTCCTAAGATTCTGGTTAAACTGGATTACGGGAATAATTTCCTGGATCACGTATTAAATTAGCGAAATACTATTTTTCAGGCTGATGAACAGCTTTCCAAATTTATGGATGGAAAGCCATCTTATTATCCGCAAAGCTGGCAAAAGATAAATAAAAGATGGAAAGCAAGGATCTCCCGCGCAAACTACATTCTTGGTTTAGCTGATGTTATTGATTTTAAGGAAGATCTTCTTGCTAATTTAGTGCTTATACAGAATGCGCTTGTACAAACCTGTATTGGAATGTTATGCGTATTTTGGGAATACCAGCCTTCTTACACTTCCTTACCTTACCTAATTCATTTATGCGGTAATTTTTGTGATTTTCCAGAAGATATTCTTCTAAACACCTCTTTTGAATCTCAGCGTATTTATTATTTGATCACCCATGCCCAGCAGCATATTAATTATACTTGTCCGCTTAAAGTAACTGAAAAAGACACAGAGAAAGCATATCATCTCTGTACCCGATTTATTGCTGAAGCTGAAAACATAACCGAACATCACCTGGACTACTTAAGGATGAAATCTTTCCAGCGAAATAAACCTCTTCATTATAAATCCTCATGAAACGTCAGAAAAACCCTTGGAAGATTACAGTTCAACAGAAGTATAGTAAGCAATCATTGTGTAATAAGGTATAAAATTACAATTTATCAGGAGATCATCTGCCAAATAAAAAGAGAGAACTACGCTGTTACCTGTAATTCCCTCTTCATTTTATCATTTTTTATAGGGCAAAAAATGATTTGTTTAATTTAAAAAAAGATTTAAAATAATCTATTTAAAACACTGGATTTCAATACCCTCACATACTAATTTAACATTTACTTTTTTTACCCGGTGCATTTTCCTTTGATTTACCGCACTACTTGATGATAGAATTTGCAAATTCAAAATGAAAACGGCTGCTAACCATTTCATTTACTTCTTTCAGAGCCGTTCGCATTACCTTTTGATGTGGCTTTACTTTTCAGGATTTGAAATTAGGAAAGGCCTTATAAAAAGCGGCGCGAAGCATAGCGGCTTTATGCAGGCCGCTAATTTCAAATGCTGTTCCTTTCACATCAAAAGGTAAGGCATCTGAAGTTGTAGGTATAAGGGTGAATTTTGAAAAAAAACTCTTTCAAAGCAGAAAATAATGTTCTTAGTTAGCATCGGCGGACTTGAGCCGAAAAAGTTATTCCCTTTCTCTAATAATTAAAATCATCATCTTTTTTGGCTCGTGTCCAAGACCATAGGATGAACCGCTTTTCCTGGAATGCAATGGAAGGGAAAGTGGTGAGGATCACAGCATAATCTTCATCTAAAATCAAATTTTACTAAAAAATCAACCAGTTTACAGGGGCTTCAGAGGTATTTTAGTAAAAACTGGCTGCAACACCATCTTTTCAATAGACATAACGTACTGAAATACAATGTATTGAAAATTAATAACATCGCGCAGCGTGTTATCCTCTTGCTATTCCCCTTAGTTTTTATGAACACATTTTTATAAAATAATAGAACCCGTTGTGCATTTAAAATTATACTGCTTTTTATTAAGGTATTCATATTCTGGTAAAATACTGGAAAGGCATATTAAATTACATTAAACTACCCACCACTGTGTAAACTATTTGAAAATTACTGTTGCCTGCAGGAACCAAAGCACTGCCCTTAATTCTAAACTGAACAGGTATGTCTGTCCTACAGCCAATGAATTCAAAAATTTTAATAGCCTGAGATCCGTCATTTGGGACAGGAATATAGTTGCCACCGTTTTCCGGAGTAAGATCTCTTGGTCCCAAAGGTTGAAGTGGTAAGTTGTCATAGGTACTAACCTGTGGAAAACGTTGTCCGCTGTTAAGAGATGTTCTGGCCTCTAATATAAAATTAGCCGGAGCATTTTGTGTGTGTATAAAAACACTATATCTAAATACGTTAGCTTCACAAACCAAGTCTGACCCTAATAATAATTGAGGATTTAAAACAAATCCTACCAGGTTGGCATCAAACTCACTCTCAAAACCTACGGTAGTATCATCAAGTCCTGCTTCTTTCACAACCTCGTCAAAAGATTGGATAAAAGTAGGCATTCCTGTAACATCCAAAGTGCCTGGTAAAATCTGGCTTAAAACTGAGCTGGAAATTAAAAGGATTAACGAAAGTGTAAGTAGCTTTTTCATAACAGTTTTATTTAATTTCAAATATTATTTCAAAACCGGGTGGTAGTGAAAGAGCACTGGGGTTTATAATATTATATTCTATAAGATATCCTGTTCCTTCTCCATCACCGGTATATCCACTGGCAAAATCATAGACAATAATCTGTTCACTGGTAGATAGATTAATTGGATTGGAGTTGGGATTGGCATTATATACTCCATTTATGTTTGCAGTGTTAATGATCTGGACTTTAATAGTCATATCACTGGGAATAGGCTGATTAACCCGTACAAAAATTCTTGCATTTTGAAAGTTCAGCGATCTATAAGTGAAATTAAGCCAGAATTCTCCAGTAGTAGGACTTCCGGTTCCGGTAAAAGGATTTCCAGCCTCCATTCCTAATGTACTGTCGGAAAAACCGGTAGCAGGATCTGGCTCCAGATCTGTGATCGCTATTCGCTGTAAGTCAACAACCGCGGTAGTAGATTCCTGGCCTCCACCCAAAATAAATGTATTGGGATCAAATGCGTTAAGTGTTTCCTGAGCCCGGGAACTTATTCCTATCCAAAGAAACAAGAAAAGGAAAAGGGCGCTATGTATGTGCTTATTTTTCATAATTATTTACCTAAGGTGAAATTCTTTTTGCTGAATTTTATTTTCCGTTCTCTCGCGGTGAGTGGTATTAGAATAGTAGCTATACTTCCACTTTTCACATTTACCTGCGTACTTTCCATACTTTC
This sequence comes from Autumnicola tepida, assembly GCF_031846485.1. Lineage (NCBI taxonomy): Bacteria > Pseudomonadati > Bacteroidota > Flavobacteriia > Flavobacteriales > Flavobacteriaceae > Autumnicola > Autumnicola tepida. The sequence continues at coordinate 4,996 of NZ_JAVRHQ010000019.1, read as the reverse complement.
ATAGTCTTCTTCTTTAAACCTTACCAGATCCAGATTGTAATTACCCGGCACAATGTTTTTAAATGAAAACAGGCCGTTGGTATTAGACTCTACAAAATAGCTAAACTCTTCATTGGTAAGTTTTATATAACCCTGGTATCCTAAAGTATCTTTTCTCTTTATGAGTTGAATGCTACCGTTCACCTTTCCACCCTGCACCAGTTCAAAAGACAAATTTTGGGTTTTATCTTTTCTGATGATTATTTCTAATGGAGCTTTTTTACTAACAACTACTCCTTCTGGCAGAGAAGCTTCCTCTATAAATAAATAGTTTTTACCCAAGGGAAGATTATTAATTTCAAATCTTCCTTTTTTATCGGTAGCAATTTTATGCCCCGCAGCTATAATTTTAATATTTTCAACTGATATTGCTGGATTCTCAGAAAATATCACTCCTTCCACACTGCCCTGCTCAAGTACTCTTTTTAAAGGCACACCGAAGGTATAGGTATATTTTCCCAGCGCTAAAAGTTCCTTTCTGTTTAAAACCCCAGCATTCTCATAATAATTTGCTCTGAGTTCAAATTGATGGTTTTTATTAAGTCTTAACAGAATATTGGAATTTATAAAATCTCTCCTCAGGTAGCTGTCATCAGGACTAAACCCGCTATTATAAGTGGCATTAATACGTATGTTTCTATTTAAATTGTAGTTGAAGCCTAGGTGATAACGGGTATAATTGGTGCTATTGCCACTTCTCCCGTAGCGATTATTATAGTTATGATTAACACCTGCTCTTATTGTTATTCCATCTATTAAGCGATAGGATCCATTAATATTATGGGAAAAAGAATTTCGATAAATATTTTCTTCCAGCAATAAATTACGGGTTTTTGCGATGCGTCCATTGAAGTTGAAGTGGAACCTTTCTCCAGAATATAAATAGCGATATAGCAAACCGTGCTCTTTATAAAAATAAGATTTGGGTTCAAGCTGGTCTTCTCGTTGCCGCATATCACCTCGTACGCTTACAAAATGTTTTTTATTGAATCTATAGCCAATAAGCCCATAGAAGTTTTCATAGTAAGGCTCTGCCGCATAAAAAAGCGGATCTAAATTCCGATTTACCTTTGATACGGTTTGGCCTGTAGCAAAATTCCATTTATTAAGTTTATAGAAAAAACTGTTGGAATATTGCAGGCTGTTTCTCATGGCTCCGAAATAATCTTCACCTGAAATACTAAATGTGCCACTATAGGTTAAATTGCCAAAATTCTGTACAAGGTTTAGGAAACCGGCAAAGTCTGAAGCCTTATTAGTAAAACTTCCCGAAAATTCAGCTTCTATGATTGTTCCGTGATTTCTATAATCCAGATTAACCGTAGCGATCTGGCCTTTTTCATCAGGGTTGGCCTCGATCTGGTGGCTGGCTCCTTGTAAAGTGCCTTTAGAAGCTGCCAGGGAGGCTCCTATAAATAGCGAATCATTCACCCGGTATACACTTTTCACCCCATACAAGGGAGCAGAATTAAAGCTGTACAATCGTGGATTGGAATAATAGGCCGTAAATAACCAGTCTTTATATTTTTGATCTATCCTGAACCCCATTCCATATCTACTGTCAAAACCCAACCTATTGATGAAGTAGGCATGGTCGCCAAGATAGACTGTAGTTTGGTCTTTATAGTTATAGATAAGGCTATATTGATCTGTCACTCCAAATCTTTTAAGGTTTTGCTGTTGCGGAGCTCTAAATATAAAGTTAAGATGATGGTTTTTCGCCAGGTCAAGATAACCGTCTCCTCTTAATTCCGCTGAAATGGTGGAAAAATGATTCTTTTTAAAAGTATGGCTGTTATAATTTAAACTGGCTCTTACGGGAAACCTGAAAAATGCATCTTTCTCCTTGATCTTACTGGGAAAAACGGTAGTACTGGAATATGCCCTATATGATTTATCTTCTGCAGTGCTTTTTACATTCAAATAAGTGCTTACGTTCATAAGATAATAGACCTTTGCCTCAGTTTTTTTTGACACCTGTATAGTCATTAAAGAATCGGGGGCAATAATGAGGAATTCTTCTTCATTAATTTTACCGTTAGAATCCAAAATTAATTCCTGGACCATGTTGCCGTTATTCCTAATCCCATAAATAGCCTCTATTTCTTCTCCAGCCTTTACACTTTGAGGACTTGAAATATTAAAAACCTCTAACTCATAATTTTCAGCTATTTCAATGTTTATTTCCTTTTCTTTAATAAGCCTGCCATTGGCATCTATCACCAGTACAGTAAAGGTATTCTGCCCGGGAGATGCATTCTTCGGGATGTAAAGGCTTATTAAAGCAAGCTTCTTGTTTCCCGACTGAATATTCTCCAGCGTGCTTGATGAAATAAGACTCCAGTTCTCTGGCATTTTCGCCTGGATGAATAATGAATCTGCCTGACCTTTTTTTATTTCCACTTCCAGGGAAAGGGTTTGTTTTTTTCCAGGTGTATATATTTCCTTTGTATTCATTAGTTCAATCTCCAGTTCTACGGGTTCAGAATTATTTTTCAAAGGAGTAAAGGCCGCGATTGTTTGTTTCTCTACTTGTTTGCTTTGCTGTTTTAAAGGTGTTAAAACGCTTTCTATTTCTTTTTGAACTTTCTGATTTGATTTAGAAGGCGCTTTTTCTTTAATGGAATTTTCTCCCCCAGCCTGGCTGTTATCACTAGCTTCCTCAATGAATTCGTTCTCTATAATAAAGCTTTCCTCTTCTGTAGAAATAGGACTGGGATTTGCATCAAAACTATCGTTCTTCAACTCTCCCTTACAGCTAAAAAAAAGCAGCAGGATAACATAACTGATATTTGATGCGATATTTTTCATGGGTTAAGTTTTAAAGATTAGACAGGTTTCGATTTATTGAATGCTAAGGCTAAGATTTGTTCCCACAAATTCCTTTCTGGAATCTGCTATCAGAATACATTCATAATCTCCTTTCTCCAGATCATTTATATCTAGTACAAATTCTTTGCACATATTTGGAAAAACCATTGGCCTTTCAGAATTTTTTTCCAAAACCTTTTCACCTTTGGCGTCATAAACTTCAAGAGAAAGTCTTACTCCTTCAACAAACCTTGAAGCATTGAATAGATTTATTTCCAACATGTTGTTTTTTAGGGTATCTCTAACCATTTCAATATTTTCAAAATCAAGGCTTATTTCACTGAATTGATTAACATTCGTAATAAGTCCTACAGCGTACCTAATTTTTGTATTCAGATCTATGTTAGCAGTTAATCTTTCCTCCTTTACCGGTTTTTCAACTTCAATCATAAGAGCACTCCAGAAAGACCCCTTTAGAGTAGAATTCTTTGGAATATGAATACTATACTTATAAATGTATTTTTCTCTGGGAAGTAAGACTTTATCCATAAGACTCCCCTCAAACCATGTTTTTGAAGACTGGTCATGTGAAGTATTTTCACTAAATACTCTTGTGGTTCCGCAGGAGAATAGCACATCATTTAGCCTGAAAGTGATTCGTTGTTCCCGGTCTGTAGTATTCATTAGGACTAGTTCTCCTTGTATATAATCTCCTGGTCTTCCAGAGTAAGTATGGGTAAGTCCGTTTAAGATCACTACGCTGCTAAAGGCATCGCCTATAACTAGTAGAAAGAAGGCTGTGGCTAGAATAAGATTTTTCATGTGTTTTGTCTTAAATGATATATCTACAAAGCTAGAAGCTAAGGTTACTTTACCAGGTTATTTTCGATAGATGGAATGTTAGTATAGTTGAATGGTTGTTTCAGGGACACTACCCGAAAAGCTATGCTAACGAATCATTATTGATCAAAAAAAGGCTCTTTACGTAGATGTAAAGAGCCTTGGAAAAAATGGGGCAAAAAAGGTACTATAAATCTGTAAGGGTATATACAATGGTAGACTGGTAGCTTCCTGCATTATATCCTGCGAAGTTTCCATTCTGCTCCAGGCTATAAGTAAGTCTTACACCATAGTCCTGGTCACCGGTATATACACTTTCAATACTATCTACCAGTAAAGCGTCAGTTCCAACTGGCACTGTAGCACCTAAGGCTACACCTCCTGGCATCACGGTCCCTGCAGAGTCTGCTGTTCCTCCATCAGTAATGATTACTGGTGCTTCTGGCATAATTCTCAGATCAAGGTTTCCGGGGAAGGTACTACCTGGTTCAAATTGCACATTGATCTTCCTTGTTAGATCATAGCCTTCCGTATTCGCTGCATTAGCTACAACACTCGTATAATTCAGATACAAATCTGTATAACTAATGTCTTCAAAAGCATAAAGCCCGGCCTCCGCATTAGTTCCGGAGAGCGTTACATTGGTCATGTCGAACATAATAGCTGCTGCTTCAGTTCCCGTGTTGGAATCATAAATATCCAATAAGGCAACTTCAGGAACGTTTACATCTAAAATGTGTGAAGCAATATTCGTATCGTTGTTATCCTGTGCACTTAATTGCTGGAAACCGATTACTGCTGCTAACGCGAAAATTGATTTAAAATTTTTCATAATAATAAGATTTAAGATTAATAATGAGGTAAAACTACTAGCTAAGGGCGTAGATTTTTTAATTTTTCGTTGAATGCCTTTCAAGTGTAGGTGAATTGAAGTTTTAGGGCAATGAAATGAATTAAGTACTAAGAGCTTTTTAATTAGTAGCCAGTGCTCATTTTATTTTTCCTGAATATTTAGAAATCCGAAGGATAGCTGCTTTTTTACATTTACGAGGTGTAAGATTTGGAGAATGGAAAAGATCGAAACTTTATAGTATTGATTTAACTCTTAAAAAAATCGTGATGCAACTAATGAGGGGGTCAAGCTTAGATTAGAAAAACAGGTCTGTTTAGGAGGCTCCGTTTTGGCTTATATATTTAGAAAAGGCATGGATAAAACATAGCGTTGATGGAAATAAAAGAAGCTGTCTCATTAATTTGAGGCAGCTTTTTTCATTTTATTGGTTCTTAACTATTGATTATCTGGAGG
>NZ_JAVRHQ010000018.1:0-88399 GCF_031846485.1 Autumnicola tepida | reverse complement strand
TTAAAATACAAATCATATGGGACCTTTGCCATTTTGGATATCCCGATGGCCTCATTCCCACACACCCACAATTTCCTGCAAGATTTATGGCTCTTTGCCGTGCCTTTGCATTATTCCATAATAGTTACACCGGTGAGCCATTATTGATTGTTCCCATTAACGAAATAAGTTTTTTATCCTGGCATTCAGGTGAAGTAAGAGGTACCGTTCCTTTTGCGGTCAATTGCGGATTTGACATAAAATACCATCTCTGCAAAGCTGCCATTGAAGGTATTATGATCTTAAAACAAACAGCGCCAGATGTTCAAATCCTGCTGGTAGAACCATTGGTTAAAATCCATCCTGTTGGAGAAGAACCTGTTACAGAAGAAATCCTGGAACTAAATTCGCATCAATTTCAGGCTATGGACATAATTATGGGCCGTCTTTGCCCGGAATTAGGAGGTTCACCTTTTTTAGGTGACATGCTCGGTTTTAACTATTACTATAACAACCAATGGGAACATAAGGGCCGGATCCTGCCCTGGCCTTCCGAAGATACAGTATTAACCCCCATGTACATTTTGCTCCGGGATGCCTATAAAAGATATAATAAACCAGTAATTTTAACTGAAACAGGACATTTTGGTGATGACCGTTCCCTCTGGATGGAAGAAATTACTACAGAGTGTGACAAGGCAATTTCTTTAGGAGTAGACCTTCGCGGACTCTGTATTTATCCTGTTATAGACCGCCCCGATTGGGATAACCTCCAGTCCTACAGTAATTGTGGAATCTGGGACCTTGATGGAGACAAAAACAGGATAGCCCACGAAACCACCAGAACAACTGTAAAAAGATGTATGGATTTTATGGAAAGGCGTTTAAAACAGAAAACTGGCAATCCTGTCCAGGACAATTTAATGGGGCAACCTATCCCTGAGTAATCCGTAAAGAAAAGTACCCAGTAAGGCGCCTGCAAATACAACAAGAATTGAAACATACCCAGCACCAATTAGAGTGTAAATAGGACCGGGACATGCCCCTGCCAAAGCCCAGCCAAGCCCAAAGATAATACCGCCATACATGTAGCGGCTAAAACTTTTCTTCTTCGGAATAATATAAATAGGTTCACCCGAAAAAGACTTCAGCTTTTTTCTCTTTATCAACTGAACGCCGATAATTCCAATTATTAATGCCGAACCTATAATCCCATACATATGGAAAGAATCAAACCTGAACATTTCATATATCCTGAACCAGGAAGCCGCTTCAGATTTATACATTACAATTCCGAAGAAAACGCCTATAAACAAATAACTTAATGCTCTCATATCTTAAAAGATTAGTGGGAAAATTAGATAAATCATCACCATGCCTCCAATAAAAAAGCCAGCTACAGCAATAAGTGATGGTAATTGCAGGTTGCTCAAACCCGAAATTGCATGCCCCGAGGTACAGCCGCCAGCATACCTTGCGCCGAAGCCTATTAATATCCCGCCCACCAGCAAAACGGCCAGGGACTTGATATTCATTAGGGCATCCAGGGAAAAAAGTTCATCAGGCAAATAAGCTGCGCCTGCACTTTGGAATCCCAGGTTTTGAAGGTTTTGCACCGTCTCCGGATTAATATTTACCGCGGGATCCCGGGTTAAAAAATTGGCTGCTATAAAACCACCAACGGCAGCTCCTATAACCACCAGCAGGTTCCATCGTTGAGCTTTCCAGTCGAATTTAAAAAAATCGGCTTTGGCATCTGCCCCGCACATGGTACACATGGTTCGCAAATTGGAAGACATTCCAAATTGCCTGCCCATAAGGAGCAGTAAGAACATTACCGCCGCTATTAACGGGCCGGCAACATACCATGGCCAGGGTTCATATATCCATTCCATAATTTCTCTTTTTGAAGTGCAAATGAAGTAATTTTAAACAGGACTTAGCGTAACCAAAGTTACAATACCCCTTAATAGCTATTCCTAAAAAAATTCAGGAACCAAGAAAATTCTGAATATTCTCCACTACTTTTTGAGATAAACGTGTTTCCGTCTCGGCAGACCAGCCGGCACTTTTTTCTGCGGAAATGATATTGGAATTTTTCAAAATCCTGCCATCTAAAGCACTTTTTCCGTCACCATCAAAAATCGCGACATTTGAAGGATTACCTATCCATTGCTGAAAAGATTTTTCATCAAACGGCAATCCAAGGGAAGTATTAATCAGAATTTTGCCCGAACCGAATTTCTGAAATTCACTCTGCTTCAGTATTTTGATATTCTTCGGAAGATGAATACTGATTATTTCTGAAGTTTCCAGCAATTCATCTAATGGAAGGTATTTCACGTTTTTGGTCTCCCACTCTTTTTTCCGGCTCCTGCTGAAGTAATACAAGTCTGCTCCAAATGGCAGCAGGCATTTTGCGAGCAATTGCCCCGTAACTCCAAGACCAATAATGCCAATTTTCCTGTTGGTGAGTTCCGCAGGCATCTCCTTCCATTGATTTTCTCCAAAGCCATGGAGTAATCTTACCAGTGCTGAAACTATGAATTCGATCACACCAGGATCACCATAGTCTCTTATTCCCCTGACCTCAATTCCCTGTTCCCGGGCAAATTTTACCGCCACATTAGCAGATTCATCATCATACAGACTGCAGCACATGCCAATATATTTCAGGTTTGGGCAATTCTCAATAATTTCTTTATCTATTGGCGTGCGCCAGGAAACCAACACCGCTTCGGCATCACCTATACGCTCTATGATTTCAGCTTTGGAAGAAGGATAATCTTTATGAATTTCAACTTCAGCTTTACTGTGATTCTGCAATTCCCTTACAGCCCATTCCTGAAGTTTGGTATGATCTACAGAAACAATTTTATTAAATTTAGGCATGCTTTTTTTCCGAAGATAACATTCCTGAAATTTATTGCTGCATGTGCGCGGGATTATCTTTCCACAACGAAGACCAGCCACCGCCAAAACTACCTTCAACTTTTCCTTTAACCGATGCGAAAATAATTACCAGGATACCAGTTCCCATGTCACTAATAATTGCCCAGGTTTCGGTATAACCAAGAATCCATGGGGCCAGAAGTAACCAGGCGGCAACCGGATAATTCCACTTTCTCACGTTGCGCGTGGCCTCCCAAAAAGAAACCACCGCAAAAGTTACAATTACCGGCCCCGCAATATGGCCATTATCGGCGTAAGCCGCAGTTTCTCCCAAAAAAGATGGAGCGACCATCAACCAGATTCCTAAAATTGTATTTATTACTTGTGCCCACATATTAATTTACTTTTTCAATTTCAGACTGTACGCCCCAAAAGGCTTTCCATGTATTGGCATCAGACCTTTTTACCCGTTGCATATATTGCAAACTTGCCAGCATCTCATCCATTGCAGGGCCAATCATCGCAATTGAAATTACCGCGGAACATAGACAAAGCGTACACCAGGCTGAAAACAGCACAGGCTGAAATACCACCAGCATTACACTCACAAAACCCAACGGGCCTACGGCAAGCCCAAAAACAATCACGATCCAGGGCATTTTTTTCCACCTGTGGGTTCCTCCTATAACACCGGTTGCAGCATCCACAAGATAGCCTATAGCACCCAGGGCAGCATCGGGAATGGGAAGGACATCAGAAATTTTGGAATTCAGGATCGTTCTACTGCCATCACCAAAAAAAGGCTCCCAAACATGGTCTATAATGTCTAGCTGATAAAGTGCAAGGTAACCCGCAACAAAAACTCCTACTACAGCAAGAATAACTATAGGAATCCTTTGCCCCCACGATGCCGGGTTATAATCCCAGCCAGGTGGAATCTCATGTGATTTATCTGCCATACTATTCAAGATTATTTTCTTTGTACCACTTTTCAGGATCCTTTTTCAAATTGCTGACTATTGCCGGTAAAGTATCCAGAAGCCGGTGTTTTGGCTCCCAGCCTAAAACTTCTTTTGCGCGGCTAATATCAAGTTCGTAATGATCGTCTGTCCTGTCTATCATCCAGGGTTTAATGAAGGGATCTCCCACCAGGTCCCTGGTCCAGGCTCCTGCCTTTGCCACTGCCTTTGGCATTTCGTATGTTTCCCATTCCTCGCCATGAAGCAATTTCCCGATTTTATCCTGTAACTGCTTGTATGTGGGAGATGTGGGTTCCCCAATATTGATAGCCATTTCATTTGGGATATCGTTCCTGCGATCTACAGTTCGTTCCAGGGCATCCAATATGTCCTCAAGATGCACAAAAACATCCCCACTGTTCATATCCCCCGAATAAAAATGGCTTATGAAATCTTTTTCATAGATCCTTTTTATCTGTTGAGAAACGGGAATGGAATGGCCCATTTCGTCATAAGCTCCACCAACCCGGAGAAAGACAGTGCGTATGTCCCCATTCTCATTTCTAATGAGTTCTTCCGTCTGGATTTTTGATTCCGGATAACCCCAGTTTGCTTCTACAGGACAATCTTCATTTATTTTCTGGCCATGCTTTGTGGGCTTATAAATTAAATCTGAACTCGAATAGATAAATTGGCCCACATCAAAATCCTGCAACTGACGGAGAAATTTTCGCGTTCCTTCCACATTAATTTTATCGTAGGCAGGGCTGTCTTCAGTGTTAAAACTATAAAACGCGGCAAGATGTATTACAGAAGCAATTTTGCTTCCGTAGCCATACCTGATGCGCTCCATGGCAGAATCTATGGCATGTTCATCTGTAATATCAAAATTTACACATTCTGCTTTAAGGGGAGGATAAGGAGGCCCCACCCTGTCCAGGCCTATAACCCGGTATTTTTTTGCAAGTCTTTCTATTAAAGGATAACCTATTAATCCACTGCTACCGGTAATAAGAACAACTTCTTTATCTTCGATACGCGCCCCTTTTTCGGGGTGATCTATAATTTTATCCATAAAATTTTATTGGTTTTTTGGCTGATTTTCACTTTACCTGAAGTTAGCAAAATGTTTAGTAAGCTCCTTACTTACAGTCCCATTTAACAAAATTATAAGGTGCAGAAGCGCCAATATTGGGAAGAATAATTTCAGGACCTTTTCTTCGGAAGAAAAAAAGGAGCACAGTTTAACCTGCACTCCTTTTAAATCAATTTCCAGGGAAAAAAATTTATAACGGGATATTCCCGTGCTTTCGGTCTATTCTTAGAATATGTTTATTCTCGAGCATGGCAAAAGCCTTTATCAGCTTTTTCCTGGTATCTTTCGGCATAATTACCTCATCTATAAATCCTCGCTGGGCTGCCCGGAAAGGGTTGGCAAATTTCTCGGCATATTCGGCTTCTTTTTCCGATAATTTCAGCTCGGGATCTTCAGCCTCTTTTATTTCTTTTCTGAAGATAATTTCACTGGCGCCCTTGGCTCCCATCACTGCAATTTCCGCAGTGGGCCAGGCGTAGTTGAGATCGGCGCCAATATGTTTGGAGTTCATCACATCATAAGCTCCCCCGTAGGCTTTCCTGGTGATCACGGTTACCCGCGGCACTGTGGCTTCACTTAAGGCATAAAGCAGCTTGGCGCCATGAAGGATAATCCCATTCCATTCCTGGTCTGTTCCCGGAAGAAATCCCGGCACATCTACCAATACCAGCAACGGAATATTAAAGCAATCACAAAAACGCACAAAGCGGGCAGCTTTTTTAGAACTGTCCACGTCCAGTACGCCTGCCAGGCTCATGGGCTGGTTGGCCACAATCCCTACACTTCTGCCGCCAATTCTTGAAAAGCCAACAATAATATTATCGGCATAATTCTTATGAATTTCAAAGAAAGAATCTTCATCAATAATGCCTTTTATCACCTCGTGCATGTCATAAGGTTTGTTGGAACTCTCCGGCACCAGAGTGTCCAGGTTCTCCCGAATTTCATCTCCAAGCTCGTAAGGCAATTTTTCCGGAGTGTCTTTATTGTTCTGCGGAAGATAACTCATAAGAGTTTTGATATCTTCCAGGCAGGTAATATCGTTATGGGAAGTAATATGCGTCACGCCAGATTTTGTGGAATGGGTGCTTGCCCCACCGAGTTCTTCTGAAGTCACCTCCTCATTGGTTACCGTTTTCACCACGTTTGGGCCGGTTACAAACATATAGCTGGTATCCTGTACCATCAAAGTGAAATCTGTCATCGCGGGAGAATAAACCGCGCCACCGGCACAAGGCCCCATTATAGCAGAAATCTGCGGAATTACTCCGGAAGCCTGCACATTACGGTAAAAAATATCGGCATAGCCACCCAGGGATTTTACGCCTTCCTGTATCCTCGCCCCACCGGAATCATTCAACCCTATAATAGGAGCGCCAACCTTCATGGCATGATCCATTACTTTGCAGATTTTTTCCGCATGTGTTTCAGATAAAGCCCCGCCAAAAACGGTAAAATCCTGCGCAAAAACATATACCAGCCGTCCATTGATGGTCCCGTAACCGGTCACCACCCCATCGCCGTAATACTGCTGCCTGTCCATTCCAAAATCGGTGGTACGGTGAGTCACAAGAATGCCAATTTCTTCAAAAGAGCCTTCATCCAGCAGATAATCCACACGTTCCCGTGCAGTTAGTTTCTTTTTATCGTGTTGTTTGGCAATGCGTTTTTCGCCGCCGCCCAAATGTGCCTGCGCAATTTTATCTTTTAATTTATCAATATTATCACTCATACAAATGTTGAATTCTGAAATTCAGGATTAAATTATTTAGGAACGCGAACGGTCTTCTGGTCCTTCAGATATTGTTTTAAAGCGATTAGTCCCGCCAGTTTTGCTTCTTCGGCTATCTTATCCTCCAGTTTTTCTGCGGAATAATATTTCTTCACAAAATGGGTGTCAAAATTCCCACTTCTGAAGGCTTCATGTTCAAAAACGAACTTTCCAAAAGGCAATGTTGTCATCACGCCTTTTATTTCATAATCATCAATAGCTTTAATCATTAGCTGGATGGCCTCTTCCCTGCTCTTTCCATAGGTTATAAGCTTGGCCAGCATGGGGTCGTAATAAATTGGCACTTCCATGCCTTCCTCAAAACCATCATCGAGACGAATTCCTTTCCCTGCCGGCCCGCGATATCTTTCCAGCGTTCCCACGCTTGGCATAAAATCTTCCATAGGATCTTCAGCATAGACTCTCAATTCCACGGCATGCCCTTCTATTTTTAGATCTTCCTGGGAAAATTGCAGTTCTTCTCCACTCGCCACCTTTATTTGTTGTTCTACCAGGTCTATTCCTGTTATTAATTCTGTTACCGGATGTTCCACCTGCAGGCGGGTATTCATTTCCAGGAAATAGAAATTCTTATTTTCATCCATCAGGAATTCCACAGTGCCGGCGCCAACATAATCACAGGCTTTGGCAACTTTAACGGCTGCCTCGCCCATTTCTTTCCGAAGATTTTCATCTAAAATTACTGAAGGCGCTTCTTCCACCACCTTCTGGTGCCGCCGCTGGATGCTACATTCTCTTTCAAAAAGATGAAGAAAATTCCCATGGGTGTCCGATAAAACCTGGATTTCAATATGCCTTGGAGAACCAACATATTTTTCAATAAAGACAGAACCATCGCCAAAAGCTGATTCTGCCTCGCTTATAGCACGCTGCATCTGGTCTGCCAGGTCTTTTTCTTTTTCAACAATACGCATGCCTTTACCACCACCACCGGCAGAAGCCTTTATTAAGATAGGGAAGCCGATATCATTTGCTATTCTTTTGGCTTTTTCAACATCGGTAATGGCTTCATCTATCCCGGGAACCATGGGAATATCATATTTCTTAACCGCGTCTTTAGCGGCAAGTTTGCTTCCCATGATTTTGATGGCTTTGGAACCGGGGCCAATCCAGGTAATTCCATTTTTTTCAACTTTTTCAGCAAAAGCGGCATTTTCACTTAAAAATCCGTAGCCGGGATGAATCCCGTCAACATTTAATTTCTTAGCAACTTCAACAATTTTATCGCCTCGTAAATAAGATTTGTTAGAAGGCGCCTCTCCAATGCAAACCGCCTCATCGGCAAACTTTACATGCGGCGAATTCCTATCGGCTTTAGAAAAAACAGCCACGGTTTTAATCCCCATTTTCTGAATGGTTTTCATAACGCGCAGAGCGATTTCTCCCCGATTGGCCACTAATATTTTCTTCATCTGTAAATATCTGTTTTAGGTTGTGGGTTGTGGGTTTGATGATGAAATTTGAATGATGAAATTTGAATTGAAAATTATTTCTAAACAATGCACATTCAGCGAATCCAAAAAATCATCCCTTCTTTATCTCATTTATTTTAAACACTGAAAATTTCCACTTTCCACTTTTTCACTTCTAAATTCTAATTACTAACTTCCCTTTTCACTCCAGCTCTATCAGTAACTGATTTTTTTCCACACCCTGACCTTTTTGCACATGCACAGCTTTAATTACGCCGTCTCCCGGTGCGGTAAGAGTATTTTCCATTTTCATCGCTTCCAAAACCAACAGGTAATCCCCTTCCTTTACTTCGTCTCCCTCTTTTACATTTACATCAAGGATAAGGCCTGGCATAGGCGCCTTTATGTCGTTCACAAGTTGTGCTGAACTTAAGGACAAGCCCATGGCTTCAATAAGCAAATCCAGCTCATTGGCAATATCCACCTCATAAACATTGGAGTTTATTTTTACCGTGTACTTTTTTTGATTGAAGTCAGAATTAAGAATTTCAGCTTTGAAGGAACGGTTATCCTGTAATACATGAAATCTGGACTCAGAAACCTGTTGCTTATCTATAGCTTCAATTTCTTCTGAAGTAAATTCAAATTCATAGGAATCATTAACCTTTACTTTATATTTTTTTTCCATAATTCTTACTTAAATCGGCATTTTTGAAGCTTGTTTCGTAAATATAGAAAAAGTTTGAGGCTTTGATTAAAGCTTTTGCAAAGCTTTTTGATTTGGGCATAAAAAAGCCGCGATGTAAAAAACCATCGCGGCTTGAAATTTTAATTATATCAGCATCTAACTGAACTTTTTAATATCATCACTAAGATCGTAAATCCTGGTATTTTCAAAAATGCTTTTAAGGATGCTGCTCCCGGCCGCAGAACGATAGCCGCCGGCACAATGAACCACCACAGGCTTTTCTGCAGGAATCTCATCCTGCCTGTCCCTTAGTTCATTTAATGGAATGGTAAGCGCCTCCTCAAAAATCTTTCCTTCCTCTACTTCGCTCTTGTTCCTGATGTCCACGATGGTGTAGGACTGCTTATTTTCTTTAAAATCCTTCAGGTCAAAATCATCAGATTTTCCTTCGACTTCAGCAGAAAGCGTTACGATGCCTTTAAGCTGCTTTTCATATCCTATTTTCGCCACCCGCTCCAGGATTTCATCAAACTTCGCCACGCTTTCCAAAACCAGGTAAAATTCTTCTTCAGGCTTTACAATCGCGCCCAGCCAGGTTTCAAATTTGTCATTTTCTGAACGTGCCATAATATTGATACTGTTGGGTAGATGAGCATTTTTAAAAACTTCTTCATCACGCGTATCAACTACTAAAATTTCCTTTTCAACCTCAGTAGTCATTAGCTGAAAATTGGCAACCGCCATTGCCTTCTGCACATTTTCTGCCCCGGTTTTATTGATATCAACGTTAAATCCAAAATAAGAAGGAATAAACGGCTGGTCTTTCAGGATTTCTTCTACAAATTCTTCTTCAGTTTGTTCCTTAAACGCCCAGTTCCCCTGCCGCTCATTTCCCAAAGTACTGGAAGAATCACTGCTCATATTTTTTCCGCATAGAGAACCTGCGCCATGAGCGGGGTAAACCAGAGCTTCATCAGGAAAGTCTTTAAATTTCTCCTTAATGGTATGGTACATCTTTTTGGCCAGGTCAACTCTTTTCGCCTTCATATTTCCTGCATTTTCACGCAGGTCGGGACGGCCAACATCCCCAATAAAGAGCGTGTCCCCGGTAAAAAGAGCGGTCTTATTATCATCTTCAGCAACAATTGTAATACTATCTAGCGAATGGCCGGGAGTGTTCACCGCCTTAAAGATGATATCGCCCATTTTAAAAGTTTCACCTTCATCAAAGGTCCTGTGCTTATAATCGGCTCCTACCATTTTGCTGACAAAAATTGGAGCACCGGCCTGCTGACTGATCTGCAGGTGACTGCTCACAAAGTCGGCGTGAGGATGAGTTTCAAAAACTGCCACAATCTGAGCTTCCTGTTCTTCGGCATAGCGATAATACTGCAGCGGATTGCGGGATGGATCTACGAGTGCCATCTTGCCATTACTTACAATAGCATAGGAATAATGCGCTAATGGATCGTCCTTAAATTGTTTTATAATCATTGGAATAGTCTTTTGATTTTTCTGATTGTTTTTTACTTCTGAAAGGCTGTATGAGCTGTCCTTTAAAATCCTCCGGAAAATCCTGATCGCCTTCAAAACCTAGTTTTAAATCTTTTCCGTTCTGCGGAATATAGGCCGTGCCAAATAGATAATCCCAGATGCTGAGGGAAATTCCATAGTTCATTCCGTTGGGGCGATGTTCCGGAAGTTCTTTGGAATGATGCCAGATATGCATCTTAGGATTATTGAAAATATAGCCGAAAATGCCATAATCCCAGCCGAGATTCGCGTGATTTAAATGCCCGATAAAAACAGACAGCATATGCACCACAAAAAATTGCTGAATACCGAATCCAATCATGGCCAGCGGGATATATTGCAGGGTTTTATAAATAATAGTTTCCATAAAATGAAACCTGAACTGCGCTGCAAAGCCCATCTCCTTCACGCTATGATGCACTTTATGAAATTCCCAAAGCCAGGGCTGCCGGTGCAGTTGCCGGTGAATATTCCACTGGATAAAATCGGCAATGACAAACATAATGGCTAACTGAGCCCAAACCGGGAAATTCTGCACGTGAAAAGCAACAATATTTTCAATACCGGAGAAATGCAGCAAATCATTAAACAGTTCTACCCCCACATTGGAAAGCGCGTTATAGCCAATAAGTGAAAAAAGGAAAAAATTGAAGAAAATATAGAAGCTGTCCAGCCAGAATCCACGCCTGATCACTTTCTGCTCCTTGCGCCACGGAATGAGAACTTCAAGCAGCCAAACCAGAATAGAAAGTCCCGTAAGCCAGTAAAAATAGTTGGTCCAGGAAGGATCACTAATTTCCTGCACCAGGTAACTAAAATATCCGGTAAAGGAATCGGCGATTATTTTCAGGTATTTCTCCAAATTTTCTAAATTTCTGAAGCAAAAATATACATTTTGAAGCGTCGGGGCAGTAACTTTTGTTACAATCGGCCGGATAGCTGGTTTAGCTAATTATTTTAAGTTGCAGGTAATCATTCCGCCCAAAGGTGAAGAAATAAAACAGATAGCCCAGGAAGAGAAACATAAGGAAACCTAGAAAGAGGGAATTAACATCGTAAACGGCGTCAAGATAAAAAAGCAACAGCGCATTTACCAAAGCAACCGGCAGCAGCCATTTGGAAAGAACAAAACCGGTAAGCTCCACCATTTTCACCTCATCCTCAGCAAACTCCAGTTCCAGCAGGCGACTCCCGCACCAGTCAATTTTTGCCTGCAACGTATGCACGCCCGAAGGAAGCTCAAATTCCAATATTTCACGGTCATTGATTTTGTCTAAAAAATTTCCGTCTAACCATATTTCAAAAGAGCGCATTTTGTTAGCCCATTCAGAATTCCTTTTAATTACAAGTTTGGCCATCCTGTAAATTAAACTGCCAGGGAATTATTTGTTGTTATTAGGTAATTATCGCGGTTTTTAAAAAATCTCGCGCCGAAGCCAATAAAAGCACCTGCGAATAAGCCCCAGAAAAAACCGGAAATAATTCCAGACTCCCAGGAAGTGAAAATTCCCGCTAAAATATCAGACAACATGAGTATTGCTAATACAGGAAACAGCCATGTAGATCCTCTTTCACTATGAATTTCAAATTTTATCTTCTCTTCGCTCTTCACATCAAATTCATATTCCCGGCTTTTTAGCCAGTCAATTTTAGCAGTCAGGATATGGTGCCCTTGCGGAATCTCAAAATCTATTGTTTCATTACTTTTCAGTTTACCTAATTTTTCGCCGTTAAGGTACAAGGAGAAAGAGCGAAGACCATTGGACCATTGGGATTTTCTTCTGAGGATTAGTGTAGCCATATTTCAAAACATTTACGCAAATTACCAATATATTCAATTTAAACTTTCTACCCCAAACTTAGTATCTTTAAAAGACGAATATAATTAAAGAAAACAGTATAAGAATCAGCGCATTGTGCTCAGGCCACAAGGTTTTAAAGCTATTTCTATTTGGCTCTGTATGAACCGACAGCCTCAAAAATCCCGTGATATATTCATACCAGCTTAAATCTGTGTACTGCTTTGTGCTGTAGATTTCGTCCCGATGTTTTTAAGGTCTTTCCTGTAGTTATGTTATTTATTCCCGAAATTCCACCAGTCTTCCTGCCGGAAATTTTCTCCCAAAGTATAAGGTTCGCCAATTTTTGGAGAAATATAAGGCAAACCGGCTTTTTCAGCAGCCACAGTAAACCGCTTTATGGGTTCGTTCCATGGGTGAACTGAAAGCGTGAATTTCCCCCAGTGCACCGGCCATACCATTTCTGCTTTTAGTTCCTGAGCCGCTGTGATTACTTGCTCCGGAAAAATGTGGATTTGCGGCCATTTCTCGTTGTATTGCCCGCACTCCAAAAACGCAAGGTCAAAAGGGCCAAATTTCTCCCCTATTTCTTTAAACTGATTACTGTACCCGGAATCGCCTCCAAGAAAGAACCTGTATTCCTTAAATTCCAAAATGAAAGAAGACCATAAGGTCTTAAAACGACTTAACCCGCGGCCTGAAAAGTGGCGTGCAGGAGCTGCTGTAAGTTTTAGATTTGGATTGACCCAGTGATTTTCCCACCAGTTGAGTTCGGTGATTTTTTCCGGTTCTATTCCCCAATATTCCAGGTGCGCGCCTACTCCAAGAGAAGTCACAACCTTTTTAACTTTAGACTTTAGCTTCAGAATACTGGGATAATCTAAATGATCGTAGTGATCGTGGGTTTGGATAAGCAGATCTATTTCAGGGAAATCTTCAATTTCATATTTATCGGCACCCGGAAAAGATTTTCCGAAGAAACTAACCGGAGAAGCATTTCCGCTAAATACAGGGTCTACAAGAATTCTAAATCCATTCAGATCAATAAAATAAGAGGAATGGCCAAACCATACCATCACAGGTTTATCTGAAGAAATAGTGTTTAGATCGGTTTTTATATTAGGCAGTTCTGCGGAAGGGCGAACCGATTTTGGGCGGGTCAGCATTTCTTTTATAACAGCTAAAGTAGATACATCTTTAGGGCTGACTTCTGTTTGCTGCACATTCTGAAATTTACCTTCGGTATAATTTGAAGAAGCCGTAATTCTTTCTAGGCGTTTTCCTTCCGGCCTTTTGCCCATAGATTTTTTTAAATCCTTTATTCCTGCCAAATTTCTTTTTCTTTAAATTTTAATTGCTCACTTCTTCAGAATCCTTTTCAAATACCTTTATCATCTTAAAAGATTTCATCAAATGAAAAAGCCCTGGTAAGATAATAAATCCACCAATAATCAGTGAGATTCCCAGGGTAGTAATTACAGAACCCGGAGCAACGCCTTCCAGAAGGCTCACCTCCTCTTCAGTAGTAATAATGATATATGGATAATGGGCATAGAGTGCCGCGAAAAGGATAAACATTACCTGTAGCCCGGCGAGATAACGGCTGCCAATCCTGTTTTGCTTTTTAATAGATCTCCAAAGAGGAATAAGCAAAATTCCCGACAGCAAAACCGCTATTATAGAAACCGGGTTCGTAATGAAATCTTCAATAAAAGCAATATCGGCTATATAACCGTAGGCAATAAGGATAAAGCCCAGCACCACCAGAACAATGGTAAACGCACTGGATTTACGGCTGTACATTTTCCTGATCTTTCCTTCGCTTTCCCCTATAAGCAAAGTGGAAGCCAGGAAAGCACACAAAGCAGCATAAAAAAGCCCTACCAGAAGCGAAAATAAATTCACCCAGGGATGCATAAAAATATCAACAAAGGAATGGCCGGCATAATCATCGGTAAGTATAATTTCCCCGCCTATTAATGCTGAAAAGGACATTCCTAGAAAGATGGGCGTAATGAGGCTGGAAATACGGAACATCCCATTGTACAAGTACTGGGATTTATCTTTTATCGCGTCGTAATGCCTGAAGATAAAAGCAACGCCCCGCATGGTTATTCCCATAAGAACCAACGTAAGCGGAATGTGCAGGTAAATAATTATAATATTGAAATACACGGGGAAAGCAATCCAGAGGATAACAATAAGGATAATCAGCCAGATGTGATTTGCTTCCCAAACGGGCCCCATAACTTTATAAATCGTGTCCCGGTTGATCTTTTTATTTTCCCGGGAAGAGAAAAGTTCCACAATGCCCGCCCCAAAATCAGCGCCTCCTAAAAGCACGTAAAGGAAGAAGGAAAAAAGCGTAAAAAATAAAACTACGTATAACATGACTATTCCGTATCGGCATTTAGTACTTTAATTTGTCTTTTCATAAGCCAGGTAACAGTAAAGGCCAGCGTGATGTACACCAGCACATACATATAAAAGCTAAACTTCATTCCCGGCATTGGGGTAACCGCTTCTTCGGTTCTCATAATGCCATAAATAATCCATGGCTGCCGGCCAACTTCAGTCACCACCCATCCGGCTTCAAGGGCAATAAAACCCAGCGGGGCCAGCAGCATAAAAAACCACCAGTATTTGCGGTTCTCCATCCAGGACTTTTTCTTAAGGCTTATGAAATAGAAAATTCCGGACAACATAAGCAGGGTTCCTATGCCTACCATTATTTGAAAAGCATAATGCACAATTGAAACCGGCGGCAAAACATCTTCCGGAAAATCATTTAAGCCTTTTACCTCTGCATCAAAATCGCCAAAAGCGAGAAAAGAAAGCGCATTGGGAATTTCAATTTTATGCTTTACTTCTTTGTTTTCCTCGTCCACAATTCCGCCAATGAATAAAGGAACACCTTTTTCCGTTTCATAATGAGCTTCCATGGCAGCGAGTTTTACCGGCTGCCTCTCAGCCACATCTTTAGCAGAAAGATCACCGCTTAAAGGCTGAAGAATAGCAGCGGTTCCACCGAAGAAAACCGCTATTTTAAAAGCCTGTTTATGTAGTTTTGTATTGTTGCCACGCAAAATCTGGTAAGCGTGAATTCCCGCTACCGCAAAACTCGTGGCCACGAAAGCCGCAAGCGTCATATGCAGCGCCTGAGTAAACCAGGCGGGGTTAAGCAGGGCCTGTACAGGATCTACATTTATAAATTCCCCGTTTATATAATCAAAACCTGAAGGAGCATTCATCCAGCCATTGGCAGAAACCACGAGGATTCCTGAAGCCACCCCGGAAACACCTATTATTATTCCCGTAAACCAGTGAAACTTTTCAGGAAGTTTATCCCAGCCATAAAGGTAAAAGCCAAGGGCTATGGCTTCTACAAAAAATGCCGCTCCTTCCAAAGAAAACGGCATCCCTATAATTGGCCCGGCGTGTTTCATAAATTCCGGCCAGAGCATCCCCAGCTCAAAGGAAAGGGCTGTGCCGGAAACCGCCCCGGTAACAAAAAATATGGCGACTCCTTTAAGCCAGGCTTTGGTCAATTTTAAATAAAGCGGATTCCGGGTTTTTAACCATTTTCGATGGGCAACAACCATAAAAAATGGCATAACCATCCCTATACAGGCAAATATGATATGAAATCCTAAGGTAAAGGCCATTTGCAGGCGGGCATAATCTAAATTCTCCATGCGGTAAATTAAAACATGTGTAATAATTATCTGAATTTCAAAACATTAAAACACATCAACCAATCTTCAAAATTCCTTTTAAATTTAGGGAAAAATTCAGGGCTAGCATGAAGATTCCTGTCGAATTCATGGGGTTTTTTCCCAAGTATTTTTCTTCAGCTTAAAGCATCGCAGCAGTGTATAAATTCCCTGAACAGTCGAATGGAATCTTAAAGCTGAAAAAATAACTACTTCAGCGGAAATTCAAAGGATTCTTCAGAATTTGCAATGAAAAAAATTGGAAAGAAGCTGATATTTAATCGTTTCCGCAGAAAATAAAAAATCCCGGCCACTAAAGTACCGGGATAAAATTTGGTTCTCTTTAATTCTGAAAAGCTAAAAATCCGCCTTTCAGATCATAAACTTTAGAAAAGCCCGCCTTAATAAAACTTTTAGCGGCACGGGCACTGCGGGCACCACTTCTGCAATAAATAAAAGCAGGCCGGGTTTTATCCAACCTCCTGATTTTTTCCTTAAACTTTGGATCGTACCAGTTGATGTTACGGGCATTTTCTATATGATCCTCAATATATTCTTTTGGAGTGCGAACATCTATGAGGATTCCGTTAAGTTCTTTAAGGTGCTTAATGTAATCAGTCTTTTTAAGAACCTTTACTTTTTCATCGGCTGCACCGGGCTTGCCGAACAGAGATTTAAAAATATGCATTCCAGATTCTCCTTTCAATTTAGGGGTTAATTTCTTTCCAGATGATGTAGATTCCCATTAATAATACAAACCATCCAAAGGCTTTTTTAAGTTTTCCACCATCTATAAATCTGTTCAGGTAAACACCAAGAAATATGCCTAATATGGAAAGGCCGGTAAAAATTAGAAGAAAAATCCAGTCGATTTCCTGGTTTTGCACATCTCCAATAAAACCTATCAGGGATTTGATAGCAATAATAAGCAATGAAGTGGCCACAGCCTTTTTCATAGGCAGCTTTGCCAGAAGCACCAGTGCCGGTATAATAAGAAATCCGCCTCCCGCGCCAACAATCCCGGTAAGAGTTCCTACTACGACACCTTCAATAATTATTAGGGGATAATTAAACTGTACCTTTCCGGAGGCTTTTGCTTCCTGCTTTTTCTCCAGAATCATCGAAACTGAAGCCAACACCATTATCACTGCGAAAAACAACATAATGGCAATATTCTTTGTAAGCTCGAAATCACCAATACTAAAAAGGTGCTGTGGGATGGCAGGCACAAGAAATTTACGGGTAAGATAAACCGCTATAAAAGCGGGAACCGCGAAAACAATGGCCGTTTTAAAATCTACCAGCTTCTTCTTTATATTATTGACTGCGCCCACCAGGGAAGAGGTTCCTACTACAAATAAGGAGTAAGCGGTGGCGGTAACGGGATTGATAGCAAGGAGGTAAACCAGCACAGGTACGGTAAGTATGGAACCGCCCCCTCCGATTAATCCTAATACCACTCCAATTATTAATGCCCCAAAATAGCCGAGGATTTCTGTTATTTCTATTTCCATTAAGCTGAATTGATTTGTAGGCAAAAATACCGGCAATTTAAATCCCTCACAGTAACAAGGGTTACACTGTTATAGCCGAAGCAGGCGAATATTATTACGGTTAAGTTTTATCTCATTTTGGAGTTCCAGCTTTTTTAGCAACCTGGAAATTACCACCCTGGAAGTATGCAGGTCGTACGCAATTTGCTGATGTGTAACCTGCAGGGTTTCATTTTGGTTAATTTTGGCTTTATCTTTTAGATACCGCAGCAGGCGCTCGTCCATATTTAGAAAAGCAACGGCATCTATGGCATCCAGCATTTCACTAAGGCGTGTGTGGTAACTTTCAAAAACAAAGTTGCGCCAGCTTTTATATTTTGCCGTCCACTCCTCCATTTTTTTTATGGGAATCATGATAAGCTGCGTGTCCATTTCAGCTACTGCCCTTATTTCGCTTTTAGTCTGGCCCATACAACAGGAAAGGGTCATGGCACAGGTATCGCCACGTTCCAGGAAGTACAAAAGCAATTCATTCCCGTCCTGATCTTCACGCATTATTTTTACAGCTCCCTCCAGCAGCAAAGGCATAGAGGTTACAAAATCACCAATTTCTATGATCTTTTCATTCTCCTTTACAGATTTTAGAACGCCTACTTTGGCGATCTCTTCTAAAAGTTCTTTTTCAAAAATAAAATGATAGGCTTCCCGAAGTTGCTCCCGCATAAGATATAATTTACCGGAATAAAAATAGGAAGAATTTCAGGAATGGACCTACTTTACAGGCAATCGTATGCGTATTCAAAATCTTAAGAAAACTGTTTCCTTTATAATTCTTTCCCCAATCTTGCTTATCTTCGAAATAAAAGTCGGAAAGACTATTACCAACATTAAAAAATATTCTATGAAAATTATGAAAAACTCCTCCCTTAAAAACGGTGCATTGGCTGCAGGCCTGCTGCTTTTTTTGGCCGCATCCTGTAATGACAATCCCAAAAATGCGAATTCAGAAAGTGCCGGCATAGACAGCACTGCGGCTGAAAATAATACACAATTAACGCTTCCGGAAGGTTTTAGTGCCACAGTTTTTGCCGAAGACCTTGGAGAACCAAGACATTTGGCAGTAGGTGAATCGGGAAAAGTTTTTGTTAAGCTGAATTCTGTAGATGACGGCAATGGCATTCTTATTTTATCTGACGAGGATAATGACGGGCAGGCAGATGAAAAACAGGGCTTTGCAGATTATGGCGGAACCGGAATTGCCATAAATGGCAATAAACTTTATGCTTCCTCAAATTCTGCTGTTTTTAGTTATGATCTTGATGAAGAGGGAATGCCTGCCAATATGGAACAGCCCGATACCATTATAAGCGGACTTATTGACCGGAGACAGCACAACTCCAAATCTATCGCACTGGACAACAGCGGAAATATTTATGTAAATATTGGCGCTTATTCCAATGCCTGCCAGGAACAGGACCGTACGAAAGGTTCTCCCGGGCAGCGCCCCTGCCCAATTCTTGATTCTGCAGGAGGTATCTGGAGATTTAGAGCCGATAAGCTCAGGCAAACCTATGATGGGAATTCAAGATTTGCAACCGGTTTGAGAAATGTGGTAGGCCTGGACTGGAACACCAAAAACAATCAGCTTTTTGTATTGCAGCACGGGCGTGACCAGTTACACGGCATGTTTCCCGATATGTATTCTGAAGAAGAGTCGGCTGAACTTCCTGCGGAAACAATGTATGCTCTAAATGAAGGCGACGATGCCGGTTGGCCCTATATTTATTATGACCAGAATAAAAACAAAAAAATCCTGGCCCCGGAGTACGGAGGAGACGGGGAAAAGACCGGCGCACCTGAAGCCATTGATCCTGTAGTGGCATTTCCAGGCCACATGGCACCAAACGCGCTCCTTTTCTACACAGGAGATATGTTTCCTGCAAAATATCAAAATGGGGCTTTTATAGCTTTTCATGGTTCCTGGAATCGTGCACCGGAGCCTCAAAAAGGATTTTTTTTGGCCTTCGTGCCTTTCGAGAATGGTAGGCCGTCCGGAGAATGGGAAATTTTTGCCGATGGTTTTGCAGGAGCTGAAACGGTAGAATCCCCAGGTGATGCTGAACACCGGCCTACCGGATTAGCACAAGGTCCAGATGGCTCCTTGTATGTTTCTGATGATGCCGGCGGAACCGTATTTAAAATAACTTATTAATCTTCGTAATTTGAGCAATGAATAATTTTAGAAAGCTTTTATTAACCGCCGCAGTTTTTGCGGCAATTAGTGCCTGTAAAAATTCTTCGGAAAACAATGAAGAAGAGCAAATTCAACTGCACGAAGAAACACCAACAACACAGAAGAATGTTCAGAATGAAGAAAATGTAAAATTCGCTGAAGGCAAAGGAATTTATACCCAGTACTGCGTTACCTGCCATCAGGCCAACGGGAGCGGAGTGCCTAATCTAAATCCTCCACTTCAGGAAACCCAATATGTTTTAGGTGATAAAGAGCGATTAATAGGCATCGTTTTAAATGGAGCCAACGAAGGCCTGGAGGTAAAAGGCAAAACCTATTCCAACAGTATGCCTCCATTTAATTATTTAAAAGATGAAGAAATAGCTGCTGTACTCTCTTATGTAAGAAATAATTTTGGCAATGAAGCTGAACCGGTAACAGCAGAAGAAGTTAAAGCGGTAAGGGAAAACGAGGAGTAGTAAGCTTCAGTAAAATATATTTTCTACTGAAAAACTAAAGAGGCGTAAACTTAATTGTTTATGCCTCTTTTAAATTAGCGAAGTAAAATCTCTAAGATATACCAGATAATTTCTACTCTTTATTCTCCACAGGCTTGTCTATTGTTTCGGTTACCTGGTCTTTTATTTTTTCTTTGTCCCTAACCACAATAAGGGTCATATTCTCCGGCTGAATATATTTCTTCGCCATTTCCTGGACCTGTTCCGGTGTTACAGCATTAATATTCTTCACTTTATTTACCAGGAAGGATTCGGGAAGATTATGAACGTCCAGAAAATTTAGCTGACTTATAATACCTCCGGGAGTGGAATTCTGCAACACGTAAATACCAGATTCGTAATTCTGGATTCCCTTTAGTTCTTCCTTCCCCGGAGCCTCGTTCTGTAAACGAACAATTTCCTTCTTAATTTCATCAAGGGAAGCGCCGGTAAATTCTGTAGTCACATCTGCGCTTTCATACCATAACCCGGTTTTGTAGTTAGCATATAAAGCACTGCCCGGGGAATAGGTATAACCCTTATCTTCCCTAATGTTACTGGTTATCCTGGAGCCAAATGAACCTCCAAGTAAAGAATTCATCACGTCCATTGGGATATAATCTTCACTGGAAGGATCTGGCACAGGTAAACCGTAATAAATGGTGGACTGCGGCGCACCCGGGCGATCAATTATTTTAACCATTCCATCAGACTGAGGTTGCGCGAGAGGATAATTTGCTTCAGGCCCTTTTTTCCAGCTGCTTAACTGATTTTTCACCGTTTCTTTTACAGCTTCGCTGTCAAACTGGCCCACTACATAAACTGTTGTACGTTGTGCTCCAAAGTTATTTTCATAGAAGTTTTTAACATCCTCAAGAGTATAGGAATCTACCATTTCGGTGGTTGGATATAGCCTGCCATAAGGATGATTAGGATAAATTTCAGCAAAAAAATCTTTCCTTGCCTGCGCCCCCGGTCTGGATAATGAAACAGTTATATTACGGTTCATATCCTTTTTGAGACGATCTAATTCACTTTGCGGCAACTTCGGGTTTACAAGTATATCACTAAGCACATTAATTGCTTGCGGTGCAAACTCAGAAAGTACGCTGGTATTAAGGCTGGTGGTATGGGTGCCAACTCCTATATTGATATTGCCTCCCATGCCGGCAAGGCTATCCTTCACAGAATAATCTGCTGTGGTGCCTTCTTCCATAAGGTCTGCCAAGAGATCTGCCAGCCAAACTTCGTCTTCTGCCTCATTGATATTTCCTGTTTTAAGGGTGAAATTAATCGTTGCCTTAGGAATACTACCATAAGGAACCAACACTAATTTCAAACCATTATCGTAAGTTACCACCTCTTTTTCGGGTAATGTAAAACCTTTAGGCTCTCCTCCTTCCGGTGGCATTTGTTTATCCTGAGCATTGGCAGGAAAAACAATCGCCAAGGCTATAATAAATATATAAATTGAAGTCTTCATCAGTTTGTTTTTTCGTTGTTTGCCAAAAGTGGGTTTACAGTTAAGATAGTCCTGTTTGTTTTCCGCAGATAGTCTGAAATAGTTTCTTCCATTAATTGCGGGGTTACTTCCTTAAATTTTTCCTCTAAATTATTTATCCGGGAAGGATCATCATCAAAAAGGGCAAAACTGCTCAGCAAATCTGCACGGCCCAGTCCAAAAGTACCTCCCAGCTCATCATATAACTGCGAACGCATCTTTACCAGCGCGTTATTGAGCATTTCCGGGGTTATATTTTCTGAAATTTCCGCCATAACTTCGTCCACCGCCTTTACCACTTCTTCTTTTGAGGTTTCACTGTCGTAGGTTATATCGAACATTAGTTGCATGGGACCATTGTAATTGAACATATTTCCCAGATAGTTGATGCCACCGCTTACATTTGAAGTATATCCAAGTTCATCCACCAGTTTCTTCTGAAGCAAAGCATTGTCCCCCTGAATTAAAATCTGGTCCAGAAGACCCATTGCATAGTATTCAGGCGTATTGCGCTCCGGCATGTTATAGGCAATAGCGATGGCAGGTTTATTGGCAAGGGAATCGTTTTTGACGAACTCCTTTTGCTCTTGCTGCCTTGGTTCAGAAATATCGGGGCTAGCCGGAAGATCTGCTTTAGGAATTTCAGCAAAATACTCTTTGATCCATTTCCTGGCCTGCTCAGGTTCAAAATCTCCAACTACTGTCAAAACAGCATTATTGGGAGAATAATAAGTATTGAAAAAATTCTCTACATCCTCCAGGTTTGCCGCATCCAGATCTTTTAAATCCCCATAGAAATTATGGGCGTTGTACCAGTTGGTATTCGCGTACTGTGGCATGTCCAGCCATGGAAAACCACCGTATGGCTGATTAAGAACATTCACCTTTACTTCATTCTTTACCACTCCCTGCTGATTGGTGAGATTAGCCTGGGTGATGTCCAGGCCCTTCATACGGTCTGCCTCTGCCCATAACATGGTTTCCAGTTTATTGGCAGGAACAATTTCAAAATAATTGGTAAAATCAAATCTTGTGGAACCATTTAAAACTCCTCCGTTTTCCTGGACCAGTTTTATAAATTCCATTTTTCCAAGATTCTCAGATCCCTGGAACATCATATGTTCAAATAAATGAGCAAAACCAGTGCGGTCTTTTGGCTCAATCCTGAAACCTATATTATAATAAACGGCAACAATTACTGTAGGAGAAGTTTTATCCTGTGAGAGCACCACCTTAAGGCCGTTTTCAAGTTTATAATATTCTACCGGCACATGAAATTCTCCGTATTTCTCATTTTGCTGTTTATCTTCCTGGGAAAAACCTGAGAAGGTAAGTGCCAGAAACAAAAACAGCATGAATGTTTCTTTCATAAGTTATTGGTTTAATTATTAGTATGTATAAATATATTCTTTTTATTAATTATTTCTGAAGTAAAATTTGCCATCACTTTTAAAAATATAATTCATCCATCCTTAAAGAAATGTCCTATCTTCAAAAGCTTTAAAAGTTGATAAGGAAATAATCATTGTAGAATTAAAAATCCGGGTTGAAATAAAACGTGGGTTCTTAGGCTTCTGCCTTGTTAATAATTACACATGAAGAATTGACGCTTATGGAGAATAGTGGTTCAGAAAGAAAACAGAATAATCCCGAGAATTCTATTGCCATTGCCGGGGCAACGGGAGCTTTGGGACATAAAATCGCCCGGCATCTTGTAAATCGCGGGGCCAAAGCCCAAGCCCTGGTTAGAAAGCAGAGTTCAGCAGAAAAGATAAACCAGCTCGAAAAAGCAGGGGTACAAATTACCTTTGTAGATTATGAAAATCAGCAGGACCTGGTGCAGGCCTGCAGGAATGTTTCCTGTGTGGTTTCGGCTTTATCTGGGCTGGAAGATGTAATTATTGATACACAGGGGAAAATTCTTGATGCTGCTCTAATTGCCGGTGTACCAAGATTTATCCCTTCAGATTATTCCATAGATTTTACAAAAATTTCCGAAGGGACCAACCGCAACCTGGATCTGCGGAAAATATTCCATGACCGCATCAATAAAACCACAATCTCAGCTACTTCCATACTCAACGGCATGTTTACCGATTTATTAACAGGCCAGGCGCCACTAATCCTGAATCCTGTGAAACGGGTAATTTACTGGGGAGACAAGCATCAGCCGCTGGATTTTACCACTATGGAAGATACTGCCGCCTTTACAGCCTCTGCAGCCCTTGATCCTGATACTCCACGTTATTTAAGAATTTCAGGAGAAATTAGTAGCCCGGAAAAATTAAAAAATTCCGCTTCAGCTGCAAAAGGAGAAAATTTTAAGCTCTTTAGAATTGGCGGGATAAAAACCTTAGACAACATGATTAAATTCACCCAATTTGTTAGTTCGCAGAAAAATGAAGTTTTCCCTCCCTGGCAGGGAATGCAGTATCTGCGCAACATGCTTAGCGGCAATGCCAAACTGGAGCCATTGAACAATGAGCGTTATGGAAAGCAGAAATGGAGCAGCGTGAGGGAAGTTCTTGAAATAAAAAATACCTCCTGATTATTTCAGCCCAACAGAATCATAAACCTGTACTCTTTTCCATAAATCTTCAGACTCTTCAATAAAAGTAAGGTGAGCGGCTTCTTTTTGATATTTATTCTGAATTTCTTTTGAAGGGAAAGTAAGAATGAGCGAATAGGTATAAGAGTTATCCACTACATCCCTGGGTGTTTCTGCAGGTACGCCAATAAATTTGGTTCCCGCGTATTTACTGTTATTAAGAAATTTCTTCAGGGAACTTTCAAAGGCCTGTCTGTCTTCGGTACTATCAGGATTTTTAAGCCAGAAATAGACAACATGGCTGAAGTTTTTGTCAAATCTCACCTCTTCCTGCTGCGCGAAACTCAGCTGGGTACCCAGAAATATTCCAATTACAAGCAGGGCTTTCTTAATGCTTCTCATATTCAACAGAATTTTAAATAATGCTGAAAATACAAAAATTCCGTTTTATAAATTCAACATGATAATTTAAAGAAGATAATTTTCATTTTAAAAAGGACTGCTATTTTGATGAATCACTCTTCGGAAAATGCGATAGGTTCTAATTATTATTCATTATGAATACCAGTGTATTTATAATTTAACTATTTTGTAAGCCAATTTTCATCAAGACACATCATCCACATGAATTTAAAGCTTTTCGCTGCCTTCCTGTTTTTATGCATTGGTTTAGGCTTGCAGGAATTAAGAGGGCAGGAATTTTTTAAAGTAAAGGACAGCCTTTATTCAGCATCTGCATTTAAGCAACTTTACAGTACCTACAGAGAAATGAAGCCAAACCCTCCTGAAGGCCTGGATTCCCTATTTAAACTGGTAACGCTTGAACATCATATAGTGGAAAGGGTTAAGGTGAATAACATGGTTATTAACAATGTTGCTGTACACCAATATCTTGGGAATATTCAGCCTCCCGCAGTCACCGATGCGCAATGGTTAAACCAGAGCCTGCCAAACCTTAATTCTTTTAAACACCTGCTGGGAGAGCGAAGCGTTATATGTTTCTGGAGTAAAACTTTTGAGCCGGACGAAAGGCTTATTGAAACCCTGAATGAACTCCAAAGGAAAAGCGATGTAAATGTAATTGCAATTCTCGAAGGCTCCTGCCAGAACAAAAACTGGAGCAAAGAGGCCAAATTTCCTTATATTGAAAACACAGGAAATTATATAAAGGAGAAGCTTAAAATTAACCGGGATACGAGATATTATATCCTGGACCGTGAAGGGCGGGTTTCCTTTTTGTTCGATTTTCTTCCGGCCAACAATATTCCTTTCTGGAACTTCACCACCCCTATTCAGGATGAAAATCTGGAAATCTATATGTTCATAGCAGGATTTTATAAGAAACCTACCTATTCTTCCATAACTAATTAAAAAAAGCAGCTCCTTTAACAGAAGCCGCCTTTTTGGTTGGTTAGTTATATTATGTATAACTATTATAAATGTATAAATTATTTGTACATCGGGAATTTTTAATCCATTTATTCGGGTTAAAACGTTGAAAAATACCACTTTTTAGGTATACGAATTATAGCTCTTTTTGTTATGATGAAGATCACATAATGATTTGAATGCAAGAAAAGAGAAACACATTAAACTTTATCGACATTCAGGCTTAGACTTTTAGTGCTGAAGCATTCTTTAATTGCAACAAAAGATGAGCTTTTATAAACAGCCGGGGATAATCGTTTTACTATTCTCCTTTTTTAAATTATTTTCAGTAATATTAATCCGGGCATTTAGCTTCCTAATTTATAAGCTATGGAAGAAATAAAAAAAGGTTTTCACCTGGCTAGTTATCTGCAGTATCCATTTGTTCTTATGGGGCTCTATTATGCATACAAACCGTTAATGATCAATTTTGAATCCATTTGGGAAGATTATAATTCGGCATTAGTATTTTAAAACTACTGTAGAGCTTGCTGAAAATCACAATGCTCCTGTGGCCCAAAAACAAAAAAATATAATAAAACAAAAAGCCTAATAGTACTTTTACATATTTCCTGCACTCCTTATTATGAGTTTAACCCCTACTGCCAGGCACATTTTACCTGTTATTGTATTTTCCCAATTTTGCTGTACTTCCCTTTGGTTCGCGGGAAACGCGGTAATGAGTGATTTGCTGCGGAATTTTAATCTGGACGCTTCTGCTTTGGGCCATCTCACCTCTGCCGTGCAATTTGGATTTATACTGGGCACACTTATATTTGCTGTTTTTAATATTGCAGACAGGTTTTCTCCCTCAAGGATTTTCTTTATTTGTGCTATTTTAGGGGCACTGCTAAATCTTGGAATACTATCTTCAAACAATAGCATTAGCAGCCTATTACTCGTGCGTTTTCTCACCGGTTTTTCCCTTGCTGGAATTTATCCAGTAGGAATGAAAATTGCCGCCGACTATTATCAAAAAGGTTTGGGCACATCGCTGGGTTACTTAGTTGGAGCTTTGGTGTTGGGGACTGCCTTTCCACATTTTCTAAAGATGTTTGCCTCCGCAGAGGCACTGCCCTGGAAGCTTGTAATTATAACCACCTCGTCCCTGGCAATTACAGGAGGTGTTCTTATGCTCAGCCTTGTGCCGGACGGGCCATGTCGAAGCCCTGCTTTGAACAACAATTTTACCGCTATCCCTTCGGCTTTTCGAAATCCCGGTTTCAAGGCTGCAGCTTTCGGATATTTTGGGCATATGTGGGAACTTTATGCTTTCTGGGCTTTTGTCCCGTTCATATTAAAAAGCTACAGCTTCTTACATCCTTCAGCAGATTTTGATATCCCGTTACTTTCTTTTGTAATTATAGGTTGTGGTTCGATTGCATGTGTTGCCGGCGGATATATTTCAGCAAAAAAGGGCAGTAAAATTACCGCCGCCTCCGCACTTTTTATTTCCGGCTGCTGCTGCCTGTTGTCTCCACTGCTAATTAGCCAGGCCTCAACCACAGCATTAATAATATTCTTAATAATCTGGGGGCTGTCTGTAGTGGGAGATTCCCCGCTGTTTTCCACCCTTGTAGCCCAAAATGCCCCTGCAGAAAATCGCGGTACAGCTCTTACAATCGTAAATTGTATAGGATTTGGGATAAGCATTATCAGCATACAGCTGCTCAACTTTTGTGCTGCCAGGATTTCCGCGGAATACCTGTTTCTTATTCTTGCTGCCGGCCCGGCCATTGGATTACTTCGCCTTTACAGAAGAAGCAAAGTTTAAACCTTGCGGTGCGGGGTTTTTCCTGTACCCAAAGCAAAAGCTGTAAATAAAGAAACCACTCCAATTGAAATATTTAAATAGGCCACTGCACGGTTGATATTAAAGAGGTTTATGAGTAAGCCTTTAATACCCGGTATAAACCATAATAATCCAATAACCAACAGCAGTATACCCAGATACAAGTTGAACTTGTAAGAGAAATTTTTTATTCCGCTCCAAATGCCTAAAATTCCCAGTACAATATGTATGCTGGCATGTGCTATGTTTGTGCTAAAAATTTCGAAAGGCGGTGGGTCAATAAGTCCCCAGCTCCCCTGCACCACAAGAAATACCCCTATTAAAATCGCGTAAAAATTACTCACTCTCATTTCTCTGCTCATATTTCCAACTGTTTCTAATGATTTTGGGGAGACATATTTTAAAGATAGGTTTAATAAGGTTGAGAGAAAAAATAGCGGTGTTAAATACCTACTAAGGCCTTGGGAAAAATGACTTCAGCAGAAAATTACCAGCCAAAAATTAAAATTTGCGGGAAATAAATTATCTTCATTAAAATTAAAATCCTGATGAAGTATATTGCTATTCTAAGAGGAATAAATGTTGGAGGAAAGCGTAAAATCCCAATGGCAGAATTAAGGGAGAAACTTGGCTTTTTAGGCTTTAAAAATGTGAAAACCTATATCCAGAGCGGGAATATTATCTTCAGCCATGATAAAGAGAAAGCTTTGGAGATTGCGACACAACTGGAAGAATTTATTCTGGACACCTACGGTTTTCAAGTCCCGGTTATTATACGTAGCGCGGAAGAAATAGCAAAAGCAATTTCAGAAAATCCATTTCTCAGTAAAGAAATCGATATTGAACGGCTGCACCTCACTTTTTTAAAGCAAATTCCTGATGCTGAAAAAATTGAAAAAGCAAAAAATGCAAATTATGAGCCAGATGATTTTAAGGTGCTAAACAATAATGTCTTTATCTATTGCTCCGGAAAGTACAGCGATTCTAAACTTACCAATAAATTTTTTGAAGATAAGTTCAAAGTATCGGCTACTACAAGAAACTGGAAAACTGTTTTAAAACTTGCCTCGCTGGCAACTGAAGAAAACTAAGCCTGCCCGGCTTTACCGGCGGTGCCATCTCCGGGTAAACCACCATACACAAATTTGCAAAAAGGCGGTAAGAAAAGCCATTCCCAGGAAGTGCTGGAGTACCAGGAAATTATTCATAAGAGGATATTCCCCTGCTGGCCCAATATTGTCCTCTACCCCTACAGGAGTATCCTGCACCAGTAACAACAATACCACAACAGCAAGCAATAAATACCCGTAGGTAATGTAAAACAGGATGTTTTCCTGTCTTGTCCATTTCCAGTAAACGGCAAAGGAAACCATAATAATCCATACCCCCCAAAAGCTTAATAAACTGCTTTGAAACGACTGTATAAAATTATCGGCATCTGCAGATTGCAGCTTAATAATTGAGTAAACGGGATAGCAAAGTAAAACCAGCAGGATAATTAAGAAGATCCTGCCGGTTTTAGACTTTACAATACTTTTTGAAGCCTTTGTGCTCCTTTTTAAAGAGTTTTTCATTAAGAGCACTTTTAATATTTCTGATTATTCGGAAAACTAAACTCTAAATTAGTCTTTTCCTATAAACTTGAAGAAACGGCTTTCATTACCATCTTTCAATTTTTCCTGATAAAGAAACTGAAGGTTATTTTCATCAAATATGGTGAAAAACTTATCCCATTCAATATTTTCAAGGTTTTCTTCAGCATAACCGGGAAAGTTTATACGCAGCAAGCCACCGCCTTTACCGCTATCTGTAGTTCCTTTTACCAGTGCGGGCTGCCCGTCACGCTCTTCCACCCATTTCTTAATAGTTTCGTGGTCTGTTGTTGTTTTTGAATCTTGCGTTGCCATAATTTTTCTTTTTAAGTTACTTTTTCGTTTTCTTATCTACTTCCTTTTTCCAGTCTTTCCCTACTGCGGAAAGATATTCTGAAAAATTCCATGTTTCCAGGCTGGATTTAAGATCCTTATCCTTTTCTGCGATATAAGTTTCATCCTCCGGCATCCCGGTTACTTTAAAACCACAGCTTTCAAGCATAGAAAGTATTCCCTGATGGTTTGGCGCCCACCAGTTTGTAGGATCCCCGGCAAGTTTATTTTCAATAAATGCCATTTTTGGCCAGCCATCTTCTTTCATGATCTCCCTTTTATGAAACTCAACATCTTCTGGAATTTCCATTTCTTCTTTACCCGGAAGGGACAGGGTTTGAAAAACCATCATTTTAGTGGTTTTTTGAGAGAGAATATCCATGGCCAGCATGGGATATCTTAGATGGTAAAAAACACCCATAAACCAAACAAGGTCAAATTGTTCCTCAGAATGGGCAAAATCGTATACCTGCATTTGCTTAAAGGTAATTTTATCTTCAAGCCCGAATTGTTTAGCTGTCCACCTCGCCTGTTTCAGGTAATGTTCATCAAGGTCTATCCCGGTAACCTCAGCGCCTCTTTTAGCAAGTTCTATGGAATAAAACCCGGCATTGCAGCCAATATCCAGCACTTTCCAACCCGTTAAATCCTGTGGAATGGAATCCTTTATATTCTTCCATTTGAAAGCCGGGAAATCTCCCAAAAAATGATTGTCGGCCGTTTGATTCCCGTCCGGAAGGTGAATATTATGGAACCATGGCTCCAGTTCTTTTATTTCTGCTTCAGTTGACATTTTGTTGTGGTTTATATTTTGGAAACCTCAAGGATTTCCTGTACATATTTTTCAAGTTCTTTTGCCCTTGCTTTGGCGGTGTGAAATTTTAGAACCTTTTGCCTTGCATTTTCCCCAATCTGCTTTCTTTCCTCTTCATCAATAGATTCGAAATAATCTTTTACATCTGCCATATTGCCGGCAATAAGAATTTCTTTGTTGATCTCGAAGATGCTGTCTATCCCGTTCCAAAAATCAGAGATAATAGGAACGCCACAGGCTGCAGCTTCAAAAAGCCTCACGCTTGGAGAATAACCGGCGCGTATCATATCCTGCCGGGTTACATTTAAGGTATAACGCTGAGAATTGTAAAATTCGCGATGCCTCGCAGGCGGTAAATGTTCTATTCGATCTACGTTAGCTGACCATTCAAAATCTTCAGGATATTGCGGGCCGGCGACTATAAATTTTTTCTGCGGAAATTCAGCTGCGGTTTTATTCAGCAATTCGCTCACCGTTGGCTGCCGGTCTGTACTATACGTCCCAAGATATCCCATTTGCCATTTATTTTCAAGAGCCTCGGGATAATATAAATCCTGGTCTACAGAGCAATATAACGCTTTCGCATTAGGGGAACTGTAATGTTTTTCCAGGTGATCCAAAATACCTCCTCCTGAAAAAGATAAATACATATCATACCTGCCAATCAATTCAGGATCTATATATTCATAATCTTTCCGCTCCAGTTTCGCGAGGGTTACCGGAGTATCAATATCGTAAAATGCGGTAATCCCATTGGCTGTTTTTACCGCCCAGTTCCCAACTTCTACTCCCTGTTGCACATAAGAACCTACAATTACCACATCTGCATTGGCCACTTCATCTTTATATTCTTCTTTAAGCTCTTCGTTAGTCTTGTACAGGCCTAACCGGCAAAAACCTGGTTCTGGCATATCCCGGTTGCCCGCGTAGTAAGGCACATCTTTTTCCAAAAAAAGAAGCTCATGCCCTAAAGCCGAAAGTT
Organism: Autumnicola tepida; assembly: GCF_031846485.1. Taxonomy (NCBI): domain Bacteria; kingdom Pseudomonadati; phylum Bacteroidota; class Flavobacteriia; order Flavobacteriales; family Flavobacteriaceae; genus Autumnicola; species Autumnicola tepida. The sequence continues at coordinate 57,323 of NZ_JAVRHQ010000018.1, read as the reverse complement.
CTTTCAAAAGTCCGCGATAAGTGGTGGCGTGGCCATTTCCCCAGGATGAAGTTATCGATAATCCAATGACTACAAATTTCATTTTTCAGGTTTTATGAAGGTTTTACTTCTTCAGTTTGATGATGCAGTTTTCTGGAAATTACAGATTCCAGTAATTCTGCTCGATGCTCATAAGTATGTTTTGCAAGTACTTTTTTATAAGCCGCCTTTCCTATTTTTTTGGCTTTTTCAGGAGTAAGTTCAGAAAGAACCTTTTTCATCTCTTCCCCATCTTTTACCACCATAATTTCTTCATCTGGTTCAAAAAAAGTATTGATACCTTTCCAGTAATCGGTGATAATACAGGCACCGGCACCGGCTGCCTCAAATACCCTTGTGGCTGGAGAAAAACCATATTTCGCCATACTGTCCCGGCTGATATTTAAAACGGCCATTGGCGTGCAGTTAAAGGCATTATGATCTTTGGTGTAAACATGCCCCACATATTCCACGTTTTCGGGCATGGGTTTATCTCCCCAGCCGCTTCCGCCAATAAGAAACTGGTGCTTTGGAAGATCTGCGGCCGGCTTCAGAAAAAATTCTTCAACCCTGGCCTCCCGGTCGGGCAACCTGTTGCCCAGAAAGGCCAGCGTACCATCAAATTTTTTATCGGCATCTACTGGGAAATGGGTATCGGTGTCCAGTGCATTATATATAGGAATACATTTTTGAGCTCCGTTTTTCTCATAAGCGTCAATTACGGGTTGCCCCCCGCCGTAAGTAAGGATAAAATCATACTGCGGAATAAGCTTCCTGAAAGGATCATTTTCATCATTTTCAATACGGTCCAGAGTGGCAGGCGCATCTACATCCCAAAATATTACGAGATTATGGTCACTCTTCATTTTAGCAACTTCTTCCTCAAGAAAGTCATCAAAAGCACCTACTCCACTGGCTTTTATAATAACATCGGCCTCTTCCTGAGCTTTTCTTAATAAGCCGCGCAGGCTTACTTTATCTTTTTGATAGACAATTACATTGCACCAATCGGGATCTTCAATATCCCTGTGTTGCTGTCTTTCGAAAATATCGGGTTCATAAAATGTAACTTCATGCCCCATTTTATGTAGAGCCTTCACGATGCCGCGGTAGTAAGTAGCCGCACCATTCCAGTAGGCAGAAACGATACTGGAGCCGAAAAAAGCAATATTCAGTTTCTCTTTAATCATTTGTTTATCTTCATGTTTTTAGCCATTGGAGACTCTATTTCATTAATAATTTTTTCAAGCTCATCCACTCTTATGGCGCAGGTATGTTTCTTCAGAATTGTTTCGCGTCCGTTTTCAGAAAGGCTTTGAGCCAGTTGTGCACTTTTAAGCACTTCTGAAAGCCTGTAACCCATATCATTTCCGTCTTTAGCGATAAGATAATCTTCACCGGCGGTAAATAATCCTTCAGCATCTTTCCAGGGAGAAGTCACTAATGGTATCCCACAGGAAAGCGCTTCAAAAGGGCGAATGGTGGGGATCCCAGGCAGCATTTCTACATAGGGCCGGCGTGGCACATGCACGGTTACTTTATATTTTGCAAAAACCTCCGGCACTTTGTAATTGGGGAGCCAGCCGCCGTATTCTATACCGGCATCTTTAAGGGCTTTTTTGGCTTCATCGGGATAGCGTACGCCGTAAACCTTTGCTTTTAGCCCAAGTTCTTTAACAGGCTCCACCAGGAATTCCATCAGCTCTTCTGTACGTTCGTTGTCTCCCCAGTTGCCTATCCAGACTAAATCTCCTTCCTTCTCTGCATCGCGATCAGGCTTGAAAAGTTCAGCATCAGCAGCCTCGTGCCATGTCCAGGCCTTATTCACCCATCCTTTATCTTTATAAATCTTCCTGATCACCTCTCCAAAAACAAGGGCGCCATCATAATTTTGGAAATCGTATTTTGCCATACTCGCTTCCTCAGAAACAGCGCGGTGATGAGTATCGTGGAAAAGCAATTTATAGCCATAGCGCTCTTTTTTCTTCCCGATTTCGGCAACCATTTCAGGTTCATTCCACTCGTGTACTATCACCACATCTGCATTGCCCAGAATATTCTCGTAATTGAGAGGTTTTGCAGGATTGTAAAACTGCGGATTTAGAGTGGGATAATATTTACGGAATTCATCCAGCTTTTCCGCCCCGTGATCTTTAATTAGGTTATTCAGGCTCCAACCTCCTTCCGGTTCATAAACATCCACTTCGTGCCCCCTTTTGAGCAATTCCTTTACTATACCTCTTAAAAAATGGGCATTGCCATGGTTCCAGTCGGAATATAAAGAATGGTAGAACATTACAAATTTCATAGGCTTGGGCTTAGTCGGTTTAAGTCTGTTTTTCTGCTTACTATCAGGCGTTTGTACAAGGAGGCATATTCCGCTCCCATTTTTTCCAGATTGTAATCCTTAGATTTTTCCCTGGATTTCTGGACCATACGGTTTCGGTGTTCTTCATCCTCTATAAGCTCCAGAATTTTCTTTTCAGTTTCCTCCGGGTTTTCAGGATTAAAAAATGCCGCGGTTGTACCCCAAAGTTCGATTAGCGTATCTATATTACTTAAGGCAAGGGCACATCCCGCTTTGGCAGCCTCCAGGATCGCCAGGCCAAAAGGTTCATATTTTGTAGGGCTGGCAAAAATAGCCGCCCGTTCCATTAGATTTTTCGCTTCTTCTGAAGATAATTCGCCAAGGAAATGAACATTTTCAATTTCTACTTTTTCACCTGTCCCGGGATTAACATTACTGCCCGCGATATACACCGGCCAGGGCAAATTTTTGGCTATTCCAGAAAGAGCCTTCAGGTTTTTGGCCTCATCCCAAATCCTTCCCATACATAATATAATATTTTCCTTTTCCCTATCTTCGGAAAAATTGATATCCCTGCCGTTATGGATAACTTCCGTATGGGAAGAAATATCATGGATGCGAATGGCATTCTTCAACAGGGATTCGGTAGGGCTTACCACCACGTCTGAAGCATTCAGCGAATCTTTCACAATTCCCGTATAACGGCTCCATGATGCTGGCGCTTCTGTGCCTTTTACCGCCTGCCACCAGGTTTGTACGCAGGAATGAAAAACGGTCACTACGGGGCAGGACCAGAAATTCTCGATATGCGCATAATTATTAAAATGAACCAGATCGGGGTGGATGGTCTGGTAAATGGAAGTGATCCATTTATGTGCCTTTTCAACATCTTCCCACGGATCCTGCATCCATTCCAGTTTATAATCACTTTTATATAAAATTACATTAGGCAACCGGGAAGCTTCTTCCTGCTGGGCTTTGGATGGCCACGCTCCCATTGCCGCCAAATGCACCTCTACTCCATGCTCAATAAGCGCCCGGCACAATTCCACCGAATAGGTCCATACGCCACCAACGGTATCGGTGGTCATCAATACTTTCATCCTGCTATCTCCCATATATACGGTCTATTATTTTGGTTGTTTTTATAAATTCTTCGGCAGATTCCTGGTCAAATTTTTGGCCTTCGGCAAGGGCTTCTGCCCAAACCACTCCGGCACGGCCACTCCAGTCATCCGGAGGAGAAACAAGTGTTTCAGCATAAGTACCCTTGTACTTTTCCGCAGTAAAATCGTAGAACGAGCCATTTACATTTTTAAATGCAGCCCCGCCTTCTGTTCCGTAAAAACGGGCTTCGATTACCGCGTCCTGGCCTGCACTAACATTCCAGGAACATTCAAGGTTTATATGTGTGTCTTTTTCTGAAGTAATAGAAACGCTAGCAAAATCCTCCACATGTTCATCAAAAAAAGTAAGTTTCTTGCCTTTGTGATAAAGGTGGCTTTTCACATCTTTAATTTCCGGAAAATCCAGCGTCCATAGCGCAAGGTCTATAAGGTGAATTCCCAGGTCCATCACGCAGCCGCCACCTGATTTTTTAATATCGTAGAACCATTCTTTATCTGGGCCGTATGCATTGTGAAATACCAGATCTGCAGCGTAAATTTCTCCAATTTCGCCGCTTTGAATAAGATTATATATTGCCTTAAATGCCTTGGTGTAACGGTAAGAAAGATCTACGGCAAGTAATTTATCTGCTTCTTTGGCTGCTTCTACTACTTCTTTAACTTCTGAAGCCGTGCGCCCAAGTGGTTTTTGGCAGAAAACTGACTTTCCAGATTTAAGAGCTTCTATGGCCTGTTCTGCATGCATTGCGCTTGGGGTGGCAATTACAATCCCGTCAAGCTCCTTATTCTCATAAACTTCTGAAGGAGAAGATGTGCGCATTGCTGATTCTGCTACTTTTAATGCTTCCACAGAATTTTCTTCAGAAGGTTCAGAAATCATCAGTGCGCTGGTATTGGCGTTTTTCAGCAGGACTTCCATCCTGTTGCGGCCAATCCAGCCCACACCTATAAATCCCAGTGCAAGTGGCTTTTTATTTTCTATTGTTGGTTTGGTGGTTATCATTAATTTTTGGTTGGTTAATTATGTGGTTCTAGCCGTGATTTACAATAATGGCTTTTATAAAGCCGTCCGGCCGTTGGGTAAGATGCCGGTATGCTTCCTCCATTTCAGAAAGTTCAAAAGAGTGCGTAAAAAATGGAAAAGGATCCATCTCGTTTTTTTGAATAGCGACAATTGCATCCTTAATTCCATCTATATATTTTTGGGAATCCCGCTCGTGGGCACTTATCATATCAATCCCGCGCCAGTTAAGCATCTGCACGTTTACATTGCGCATCCCATCCTGATGAAAACCAGCTACAATAAGTTTTCCTCTTTCCCCCGTTAATTCTATAGAAAGGTTTAGAGGCCACTCTTTTCCCGTGGCTTCTATTACGCGTTCACAAAAGTTACCGTGGGTCAATTCCTTTACCTTTTCTATGATCTTAAAATGATCATCCATTGCTATGCATTCATCTGCCCCGGCAGACTTTGCCGCATCCAGGGAAAACTGGCGCCTGGAAATGGCAATTATCTTTGCCCCCTTAGATTTTGCCAGCTGAACAAGCATTAGGCCCAAAAAGCCACAGCCCACGATAGCTACAGTTTGTCCTTTCTTAATATCACTTCGGGAAAAGATATTCATCGCACAGCCCAGAGGTTCACCGGGGAAGGGTTTATCGTCTAAAAAATCTGGTAATTTCACCAGATTTTCCGGTTTTGCAACATCATGGGTAGCATAGGCGTTATAAGTTAAACCCGTTACCCGCTCTCCTACTGTAAAACCTTTTACTTCCTCTCCCACGGCATCTATTATTCCCCAGCCCTCATGGCCGGGATTGCCCTCTTCTACTGGATAATTAAACCAATCCCGTCCTTCCCAAACCGGAATATTGGAAGCGCAAACTCCGCTGCCCTGCAGTTTGATCCTTACCTCGTCCTCTCCAGGTTGTGGAATCTCAGCTGCTTTTACAGAAATTTTTCCAGGTTCCTCTACAACTGCTGCTTTATATTCTTCAGATTCCTTTGGAAGTACAGGCATTTCCTGTACTGTTCTACTTATTCTCATAATGCTACTGCTTTTGCAGATGATTGGGATTTATCTTCAAGTTTAATATTTCGGGTTTCGCAAAGCCAGTTGAGCAATTTCTGTACTCCCTGGTCTACGGAATGTTTACGCGACCAGCCGGTTGCCTTCTCAAATTTTGAAGTATTGGAAACATAATAATGTTGGTCTCCTGTCCTCCAGTCTTCAAAAGAAATTTCCATTTCTTTGCCCGTCTTCTCTTTTATAATCTGAAGAATTTCAATGAGGCTTACCGTATTTGAAGGGCCTCCTCCTATATTGAAGACTTCTCCTGAAATCTTATCGATATTTTTCCTTGCCAGTACAAAAGCATCCACCAGGTCTTCAACAAATAGGATATCCCTTACCTGTTTTCCATTACCATAGATCACGATAGGCTTATCTTCCAGCGCACTTATAAGAAAATGTGCCACCCAACCCTGATCTTCTGTACCAAACTGGTGAGGGCCATAAATACAACTCATTCTGAAAACCGTTGTTTTTAGCCCATAGGAACGGGAATAGTCGAGAATGTATTGATCTGCCCCTCCTTTGGAACAGCCATATGGGCTGTGAAAATCCAGGGACCTGCTTTCACTTACCCCATTTTTTTCTATTTCCTTATCTGCAGGGTAATAGCGGGTTTCATTTGGCTTCATTTCCAGATCGTTCAAGTCCCCATAAACCTTGTTTGTGGAGGTAAAAAGAAGCGGCGGTTGGTGTGAAGATTTTCTGATGGCTTCCAGAAGGTTAAAAGTACCTTCCATATTTACCTGAAAATCCAGCACAGGGTTGGTAAGAGAAGTTGTAACTGCAACCTGTGAGGAGAAATGATAAACTTCATTAGCATACTTTACGCTTTGCTCCAGCACCCATTTTTCTTTAATATCCGCGATCTGCACAATCAGTTTATCACCATATTTCTTCTGAAGCCATTGCAGGTTCTCTTCCACGCCATCTCTGAAAAGGCTGTCAAAAATCATCACTTTTTTGCCTTCACTTAACAGCCTTTTTGCCAGGTTTGTTCCTATAAAACCTGCACCACCGGTTATAAGGCTATATTTCTCATCACTCTCTATCCTGTATTTTTTACTGATGTAAGGGTGATTATGAATATTCTCGAGGCCATGCTTTTCCAATAATTTGTAAAGCAATTTTTTTGTTCCATCTGTTTTCTTTAAACCGAAGTAATATTCTCTTTCATCTAGATGGAAACCTCCTACGGTAGGATTTTTTGGATGAAGGTCATTAAGGCTATACCAGTAAACACGGTCTGCAGCGGTGTTTAATACATTTTTAAATTCTTCATACTGCTTCACTTCATCATCCTGCCATGTAGAGAAACCAACTTCAGAAATCCATAGTTCCTTCTCAAGGTCAAAGCGGCTTAAAACTTTTTTCACCTGCCGGATGTTCTCTTCCCAACCACTCCACTGCTGATCAAAAACATGGGGAAAACCATGTATTCCCACAGCATCTATATTTTCCAGCGTTCCCCTTTCGGCCATCATTTGCAGCCAGTTAGGGTCTATCGGGCTCATCCCTCCCAATAAAGTTTTTTTACCTTTTTCCTTGGCCCAGTAGGCGGCCATATCTATCATTTTGGTGAATTTATGCCAGGAAAAATCCATGGTATAATCGTATTCCACCTTATTATTAGGCTCATTCCAAAGCTCTACCCACTCAAAATATTCCCCGTATTTATTGATCATAAGATCGATAAAATCAGCATAGGATTTTAAGTACTTGGGCGGGGAAGAAGTTTTTGGAGCTTCTCCTATAGATGGTGGAGTGTAAAGGAAACATGGCAGGATTTCCACATGTTTTCCAAGAGAGGCAAAAAGCCAGTCGTACCATTCTTCAGTACCTTCAACATACCAGTCAGCCCAGGAAACTCCTGTTCTTAAATGGGTAATATTGAGTTTTTTAAGATCTTCTATGGTATTCTCCACTTCCTGGTATTCTCCCGGCCGAAACCATTCGAGAATTCCTAAAACAGGAGTGTGAGTATCAGTTTTCTTTTGCATAACAGGTTGGTTTATACGGTTAATCCTCTTGAAGAAAGTTCGCTGCTTGCCTTGCTCACATTATCGGTAGCGATCTGGTCCTTTAACCATTCAGCAAGTTCAAACAATCCTTCTTCAAACTGAACCTCAGGTTCAAAACCTAAAATTTCTTTTGTTTTCGCGGTATCGGCAAAACAATGGCGAATATCCCCAATTCTGTATTTTCCGGTAATTTCAGGAGAAATATGTTTACCCATCACAGAGGCAAGTTTATCAGCAATATGAGTGATAGTGTATTGATTTCCACTTCCTATATTAAAAACTTCCCCGGCTGCTTCAGGTGTTTCCATGGCAAGCCTGCAGGCCCTGGCCACATCTTTTACGTGGATAAAGTCCCTTTTCTGCTTTCCGTCTTCAAATATCATAGGCGGATTGTTATTCAGCAAACGGGATGCAAAAATGGCCAGTACTCCGGTATATGGATTGGATAATGCCTGGCGCGTTCCGTAAACATTAAAAAACCTTAAAGCGGTAGTAGGAATATTATAAGCTTTCCCGGTAATGAGGCTCAGCCTTTCCTGATCATATTTTGAAAGAGCATATACCGAGGCAAGATTTGGCTTTTTGCCTTCAGGAGTTGGGACGGGCTGCAATTCTTTTCCGTTTTTGTACATTTCCCAACGGTCATTTTTAAGATCTTCCAGCCGGCGCTCACATTCCATTTCAAGGTTTCCGCCTTCATCTTCATAAAGACCTTCCCCGTAAATACTCATACTGGAGGCCACCACCAGTTTTTCTACAGGATGATTAATAAGGGCTTCTAAAAGAGTGGCAGTTCCAACATTATTCACTTCAGTGTAATCCCTTATTTGGTACATGCTTTGCCCCACTCCCACCATGGCGGCAAGATGAAAAACGGCGTACACTCCTTCCAAAGCTTTTTCTACTGCTTCCTTATCCCTAACATCTCCTATTAAAAGCTCTACTTGCGGGTTCAAATAAGAAGGTTTTTTACGGTCTTTCCCATGCACCTGTTCAGAGAGATTATCCAGCACACGCACTTCGTAACCCTCATTAAGTAGTTCGTCTGCGAGGTGAGAGCCAATAAATCCTGCTCCTCCGGTTATTAATATCTTTTTACTCATCTATTGGTTTTTGGTTGATTAAAAACTTTGTTTTAATGGCCTGGTTATTATTTTATTGATACTTCTTCCTTTCTGATTAACGGCGTAAAAAATATCCTCAGCTATATCTTCGGGCGCGATACTACCCATTTCAAGATTAGCCACGCTCGTATAGCCTGAAATCTGATGTTCAAAGAATTTCGTGTCCGTTATACCCGGACTAACTACGGTTACTTTTATATGCGGAAGTGTTTCCAGCCGAAGCGTTTCGGCAATGACTTCAAGAGCAGTTTTTGAAGCCGCGTAAATTCCGCCTGAAGGATGCGGCTGATTAGCAGAAACCGAGGAGACAACTATAACATGACCGTTCTGACGTTCCATCATTTGCGGAACGAACGCCCTAATGCACCTGAGAGCACCCATTAAATTGGTGTCTATTACCTTTTGCCATTTTTCAGGATCACCTTCAAAGAGTTTCTCCTGAATTCCCCTTCCGGCATTAAGGACCAGTATTTCCGGGTGCCCTATGGCATTGATAACATCATCATAAAGGCTGTCTATATCTTTAGGATTACTAATATCTGCTTTACTGAAGAAGATATTTTCATCTTCATACTGTGGTTTTTCGATATCTGCAATAGCAACCTTGTAATTTTCTTTAGAAAATCTCTTGGCAACAGCATAACCGATGCCGTTTGCCCCTCCAGTTATTAATATGTTTCCGGATAAATTACCTGCCTGCATTAATTTCTTTAACTAAACTTAAAAGCTATTGAGAGATCTTCTAAAACTGTAAGCCTGGGACCGTTGGTAAATCCATCTGTGGAATTCCAAAAACCTCAAAATTTATATATCCGAAAGAAAAAGAAAAACAGCCAAAAAAGCTAAAATCCCTTGTCTTTCGGAAGCTACTGACCTTCTTTGACTTCCAAATTTAGGTTAGATGTATAATAAATACTCCTAAAGCATTTCTAAACATTTCTTAATATCATTAGATGTTATAGATCCTAAAAAAGTTCATGAAGCCTTTGCTGGCGGTAGCTGCTGCACCTGAAGCTTCTAATTTCCTCTTAAAAAATTGTTAAAAAAGCTCAAAAGAAATAGTCACTTATAAGCAAAAAAAGATGTAAAACTTACTCTTTCCTCTCATCCTTTACAAATTTCCCATGGGAGGGAACTGCAAGTTCCTGAAAATTCTGGTTTAGATTTGCCAAACCTTCTTTCAGTTCTTTTCCTCCAATGGCTTCTCCATGGCCGGTGACTGCTACTTCCGGATCCAGCGCCTGCAGCTTAGCTACAGATTCTGCTGCCTGTTCCCAACTGGTGGTAAGATATACAGGCGGACCATTTATTTCCCGTTTTTGGACCAGCACCTTGTAGAATGAATCCTGTTTTACCGTTACAAAAGCATCTGCAGCAATAAGTGTCCTGTCTTTTTCTCTGAAGAGGGCTATCTGCCCGGGAGCATGCCCGGGAACATGAATCCATTTCCACTCCGGTAGTTCCGGTACCTCTCCATCTGCCGGCAACTCTCTTAGAGCCGCTGTTATATCAATAGGTTCATGAGGATAAACCGAAGAAATTTTTGCCAGCAGACCTCCTTCCACGGAAGAATCTGGTTCCGGATATTTTTTTTCTCCTGTAAGATATCCAAATTCCAGGGGATGTGCGTAAACCGGAACATTCCAGTGATCTATAAGATAAACCAGGTTACTAACATGATCAAAATGGCCGTGAGTAAGAATAATTGCTTTGGGTTTTGTCTCCTTTCCAAACCTTTTTTCAGCTACTTTTACTATTTCTTTACCAGATTTGGGGAGGCCGGCATCTATCAGCACCCAATCCGCGGTTCCGGGTTTCCCAATCATCACAATGTTTACAATCTGATTGGTGTAGTAATAAACATCATCGCGTATTTCATCTCCTTTTCCACTTCTAAAAGAAGTCATTGGTATGAACATACTATCATCGCTTTGCTTCATCTTCTCGTCCATAACTCTTTTATTTATCGATTTCAATTTTCTTCAAAGGGTTAAATGCAGGGCCTTCTATTACTTCCCCACGGGTGTCAAACCTGCTTCCATGGCAGGGACAGTCCCAGCTATTCTCCAAATTATTCCAATGCACCATGCAGGCCATGTGCGTGCAAAGAGCAGAGAGAATACTTAAGGAACCATCTTCTTTTTTGTAAACAGCGATCTTCTCCCCATTTCGGGTAACAATGGCTGCCTCTCCTGGCGGGATTCCAACAAGGTCCTGATCATCACCTTTAAAGCTAAGGTCCTTCAAAAATTCCCCCGCGACATTCGCATTTTCTTTAATAAATTTTTCAGCAGATTTCCCAGGGTTACTGCGCGCAGCTCTGTAGATATCTTCATAAGGATTAAATTTTCCTTCAATCTCATCTGTCAATATCATTGCCGCCAGGCTCCCGTACACCAGCCCGTCTGTAGAAAATCCGGTTGCCACAAATTCCCTTGAATTGGTTTTTTTCCTGCCAATGTAGGGTAACAGGTCGGCTGGTTTATAGTTTTGCCCGCCCCACACGTGGGTAAATTTGGCAATATCAAATCGCTTCTGCACAAAATTTTTAAGGTCTTCCACATGCTCTTTATTATCTTTTGCCTGTCCCACTTTATGCGGACTTCCAACGGCAATCAGGTAATTTTCCCCTCCCCTGGAATAAGAGCGGACAGAGTATTTTTTATCGCTGTAATATCCCCAAAAAATCCCTTCGGGATAATTAACTGAATTTAGTTTTGCAGCAATACCATATTCCCGGTACGGCCCTAAGGTTGTGTGGTACTGCATTTCCATTCCTTTAGGAGTATGTGTGGCGTGAATGGCATATTGGGCTGAAACAATGGCATCAGGAGTATGTACAAGCACCCTTTCTTCCTCTTCCTCAATCGCCCTTACAATGGTGTGCTCATATATTTTGCAATTTTCACTTTCAATTGCTTTTGCCAGCCCCTGGATATAAAGCAGAGGATTAAACTGCGCCTGGTCTTCAAATTGCAAACCATCATCATAATCCAAAGGAAATGTTTTCGAAAGTTCAAAAAAGGCAAGATCAATTTTGTTCGCTACTTTTTTTTCTTCCAGCATCTTTACGGTATTGGCATCTTCAAATAAAAACAAAGGCTGCTTTTTGAAATCGCAGTCTATCTGAAAATGGTCAATATTCTGCTCAATTTTTTTTAACGCATCCCACCGGGAAAGAATCACCTTTTTTACAATCTCTTCATTATATTTTGATTTAAGTGAAGAGAGCAATTGATCAATAATCACATAAAGATTACCGGTACTGTGGGAAGTTGTCCCTTTACCCACGCGTTTTGCCTCGAGGACAGCAACTTTATACCCTCTTTCAGAAAGTAATTGTGCCGTGCTAATACCGGTAATTCCACCACCGACTATTGCTATATCAACTGCGATGTCTCCCTCTAAGCGGGGATAAGCAATATTTTCATCTGAATACGAATTCCATAAAGATCCTTCTACCATGAATTTAATTTTATATTAAACAAAAAATAAAGGCCTGTCTTAGATATTAGTACAGGCCTTTGACAAACAATTAAATGGACTTTCAGGTTTCTACATTTTCTTCAATTTCAAATGAAACTTCTTCAGATTCATCTTCAATCTCGTAAATCCTGATACCCATACATTTTATCTCCCTAAGGCACATATAAATTTTGTGCTTATGAGCAAGTAACATTTCACGCGTACTTCCACGATTTACCTGTGAAAGTGCGCAATTGTAAAACTGGAGGCTTTGTTTTTCCCTCCTGTAACATTCTTTAATCAGGCCCTGTCTTTCATACCTTGAAACATGGACCAATGCAGGACAATCTCCACTCACGCTTCTTTCCAATTGAAACCTTTCAGCAGGCAGCAGTTCTTTTTTAAGAGCTTCCATTTCTCGCTCCAATTTTGCTGCGAATTCTTTCTTTTGAGTTGCTAGCTTCAAAAAGAAAGACTTAATCATAAGCTTTCTGGTGTGACGCGCTACATGATGATAATCTTTTTGATGTTCCAGGTTTCTGGCTTTTAATTTATCCAGGATCCTGATCGTTTTTTCCCGACATCCCATGGCATTAAAATTATTTCGGTGGTTATAATTTTTCGTAGAATTTATTGAAAAATTCCTATTGAAATTTAACCCCATAAATAGCCAATATGTAGTATTTTAACTTTTTTAACCCACATAAATTGAGCAGGATATCAGGTGACAATACTTGTTCTTCCTCAATTCCTTTAATTAGCAAGGAATTTCATCTTTCTCAAAAAATTAAGAAAAAAACCGAGTGTCTGCCAGGCTTGTTAAAAACAAGATATTTTTCTTAAAAAATGTTAAAATTGCTTGTTGCAAATTGATTCAAAAGATTTTAAAATTAATGTTTTTCCTACCTCCGTTCCTCATGCAAAGGCAAATACCTTACTTAAAACGCAGGAAATGGTTTATTCCGGTACCGGCATTTTCATTGCCGCAACTGCAAAATAAACTTTTGAAATCCTTGCATAGTTGTGCATCAGAAAAGAGAAAAAACAATTGATAATCTTATCAATTTTCTCCACTTCCATATTTCCCTCATTCAACAAATCATAAAGTAATTAACAGGCCGGCAGCAAATTCCGGGAAATTAAGTTGAGCGCTTTTTCTGCCCTTACACATTTTCCCCGGTTACTACTTTCCTCGGTCTATTTAGCTTCGCGATTCAACCTGCTTTCAGCCAATTTGTTCAGCTTATCATCTGCCCCGTATTCTTCTTCAAGGGTTTCATGTAACTTTTTGGCGAGTCCATCATGACCTAGTTCCTTGGCATATCGCACTACTGTACCATAACCTGAAATCTCATAATGCTCAACTCTTTGGGCGTCTGCAATTAATCCGGCATCCCGTACATCATCATCGACATCTTCTTTAAGGAAAGATTCGGCTTCTTTAATAAGCCCTTTCATTGCCTTACATTCTTCGCCGGTAGGTTTAATTCCCAGTTCTTTACAAACTTCCTCAAGGCGTTTTTTATGTCCTTTGGTTTCCTCTAGATGGCTTTCAAAGGCTTTTTTCAATTCGCTGTCGCTAGCGTTTTTAGCCATTTTTGGCAGTGCTTCAATCAGCTGCGACTCTGCACTGTAAAGGTCTTTTAGCTGATGTTCAAATAAATCTTCCAAATTTTTCATTACGATTCGATTTTATCGGTTATTTGATAAAGTTAGCGAGGACTTACTGCCATTTCAGTTAAATAGAGCATAAAGCTTTGTTGCGTTTATATTAAATTCCTGTACCTGTTCTTCTTACTTTGTATACCGCCTAAAAATCTGAGGCAGGAGAATTCTTTTCTCTCCATTTTTTAAAGACTGATTTTTAAATAATATCTTTCCGTCTCAGAATTTTCCTCCAATAATTGCAGAAAGAACACATGAAAATCCTTCATACGGCCGACTGGCACATTGGTAAAAAATTACACAAACATGATCTTTATAAAGACTTTGATCTCTTTATAAAATGGCTTTGTGATTGCATCAGTAGAAATTCAATAGACCTTTTAATAGTTTCAGGAGACGTTTTTGATCTTGCGAACCCTTCTTCCCTGGCAAGAAAACAGTATTACAGAACTTTAATGCAGTTGCGAAAACTGGATTGCGAAATCATCCTTACCGGGGGAAACCATGATTCCCCGGCGATGCTTGATGCGCCCAGGGAAATTTTAAGGGAGCTCAGCATGCATGTGATTGGCGGCCTTCCTGAAAAACTGGAAGACTGTGTTATTCCCATTGCCAGGCACGGAAAAACCGAAATTATTATAGCCGCCATTCCGTATTTAAGGGATTCGGATCTGCGGAATGCTTCGGAAGGCTATACTTACGAGGACCGGCTGGAGGCAATCCGCCAAGGTATCCAGTACACTTTTGAGCAGGTTGGGCAAATTTGCAAAAGGAATTACCCTGAAGTTCCCGCCCTTGCCATGGGACATTTGTTTGCTGCCGGCTCAGAAACTTCAGAGAGTGAAAGAGATATACAAATAGGAAACCAGGCTGCTTTTAATGCTTTGCAATTTGGCGATTACTTTAATTATATCGCCCTGGGCCACATCCACAAGCCCCAAAAAATTTCTGCGTTAGTACCGGCATACTACAGCGGGTCGCCAATCCCGCTTTCCTTTAGTGAAAGAAAAGATGAAAAACGGCTTTTATTAATAGATACTGAAAAAGGATGGAATCCGGAAAGTATCCCGGTACCTGTTTTTAGAAAGCTCCTTAAGATTAGCGGAAGCCTAAAGGAACTAAAAACAAAACTCGCCTCTTTGGATGATCATTATGAGCTGGATTCTTTAATTGAAGTGGAGCTGAAAGAAGAAACTTATAATGCGCAGAAAATATTTGAGCTGGATGAACTTATCTCAAACTTCAAGAAAGAAGGGTATGAGATTGTAAAACATCGCGCCACCTTTCTTCAGCAAACAAGGGGTGCTACCGAATTGTACAAAAATTCACAGCAGCTAGAAGATTTAACCCCAAAAGATATTTTTTCACAACTTATAGAAAAGCAGCAATATGATGCTGAAACGCAAAATGAACTCCTTGCTGCTTTTAACGAACTTCTACAGGAAGTTCAGCAAAGTGAAGACGCTAAAGCATGAAGATTTTAAAAATAGAATTCCAGAATATCAATTCCTTAAAGGGAACGCACCATATAGATTTTACGGCGGCCCCTTTTACCGCCAGTTCCCTTTTTGCCATCACCGGCCCAACGGGTAGCGGGAAAAGTACCATTTTAGATGTGATCTCCCTTGCCTTATTTAACCAGGTGCCAAGATTGGGGAAAATTTCCAAAGGAGAAATTATTTCTAAAGGCGCGATTCTTACCCGTAACCAGAAAGAAGCGTTTGCCCGGGTGACCTACCAAAGTAAAAGCGGAATTTTTGCTTCCCAATGGAGTATTTCCACCAACCGCAATAACAATTTGCGGGATTACGAAATGGAAATTGCCGATGTTACAGCCAATACAGTACAGGACTTAAAAAAATCTGATGTTCCTGCTAAAAATGAAGAGCTCATTGGGCTGAATTACGACCAGTTCATCAAAGCGGTTTTACTGGCGCAGGGCGAATTTGCCCAGTTTTTAAGGGCGAAAAAAGACGAGAGAGGCGAACTGCTGGAAAAAATTACCGGTACGGGCATATACCGGCAGCTGGGAATAAGAGCATTCGAAAAAAACCGGGAGGCAAACCGCGACATCGAATCCCAACAGAATGAGATAAAGATTATTGAGCAAAACCTGCTGGAAGAAGAAAAGCTGAAAGAACATAATAAGCAGTTTGAGCAAAAAAATTTGGCCTGTGAAAATTTTGAAAAGGAAATTGGCACATTACAAAAAGCAATAGAACTTAAGGAACATATTGAAAAACAACAGCAGGAAATCCGGCGGCTGGAAAAGCAAAAATCCCAAGCGGACGAACAGCTTAAAACTTTTGAAAAAGAACATGGTTTCCCTTTAAAACAGCATGAAAAAGTCCAGGATTTTTCAGATGAATTAAGGTCGTGGAATCTGTTGAAAATTGAAATGGAAAAGCTGGAGAATGAATTCAGCAATAACAAAAAAAGAGCTGCGGAAAATTCCGCTGAAATAGAAAAGCTTCAAAGTAGAGTTTCTACTTTTATAAAAGAAGAGGTTGCTGCGAAAGACCTGGAACAAAAACTTCAGTTATTCCAAAATAAGGTCGTAGAAACAGAGACAAAAAAGCAGAACAGGCAAAACGAATACAAGATCAGGAGGTCCGAATTTCTTTCGGAAACAAAGGATTTGCCCTTTCAGCTGAATGAGCGAAACCTTCAGGAAAATGAAACAGAATTAAGGGAGCTTCAGCATAAAATTTTCAGGAAGGCGGAGGATTTAAAGGAGTCTCTTTCAGGTTTGGACCTGGAAAACCCACAAAAACTAAAGGAACAACTTCAGCAAAAATTGAAACTTGCCAGGGAAGCTACCCGTGATTTTTTCAGCATTGAAAAAACTTCCGAAGAAAAAGAAAAGCTGAAGCTCGAAAAAGGGAAATTAGAGCCTCAACTAGAAACACTTCCCGGGGAACTAAAAGATGCGGAGCAACAGGTAAAACTTTATAAAAGCCGACTTGAAAACCTGAACTTACAGAAAGAAAACCAGCTGTTACGGGCCAGCCTGGAAGAGCACCGTCATAATTTAAAGGAAGGAGAAGCGTGTCCTTTATGTGGCGCTACGCAGCATCCTTTCGCGGAAGGTCTGCCGGAAAAAGATCCTGCACAGGACAGGCAGATAAAAGAAACTGAGGCGCTGCTACAGGAATGGAATCAAAAATTGCATGCTTATAATCTTAATTTTAAGAATATTACAGACCGGCTGAAGGAACTGGAGGAAAATTCCCGGCAGCTGGAAAAAGCTGCAGACGAACAACAGGCAAAATTTGCTGAAAAATACGCTGCACTTCCAAAAGCAGAAAATTATGCCGGTTGGGAAAAATCCTGTAATTCTATTGAGCAGCAATTGGAATTTCTGGAAGATTACCTGCAAACGCAGAAGCAGTCAGAATCTGTCGCGGCCGGTCTTCCGCTTTTAAAAAATCTCCAGGAAATACTGGAAGAAGGCAAGCAGCTTAAAGAGCAATTATCGCAACTGTATTCGGGCGATAATATCCAGAGGGATTGCCGGCAACTGCAAACTACCTGGATAAATTTACGTGCAGAGCAGAAAAATTACCGGGAGCGGGCAAAGGAAATAGCTAAGGCTTCTGAAGAAAAAAGGGCTTTAAAGGAGAGATTACAAAACGACTTGGCATCTAAAATAACCGAAAAAGGCTTCCCAAATACTGCTGAAGCATTTGCTGCTTTGATGCCCGATGCAGAATGTAATGCCTTGCGCACTGAAAAGGCCAACATCCAAAAGCAAATAGACCATTCGGCAGCCACCTTAAAACTGTTGCATTCCCAGCTGGAAACGGCAAAGAAAATGGATGTGGAAAAAGAAAAAAATATGCTGCACACGGAACTGGAGGAAAAAAAGGAAAAATTCAAAAATATAAGCGATGAATGTAAGGAAATTCACCGGCTGCTTAAAAATCATGAGGAAAACCTGGAGCGACTTACCCAACTGAAAAACCAAATTGCCGAAAAGGAGAAAGAAACCAGGAGGTGGCGATTGCTGAATGAGCTTATAGGTGACTCCCGGGGGAAAAACTTTAATGATTTCGCGCAGGACCTTAGCCTTACACAACTGCTACGGCTGGCGAACGTACGGCTTAAAGATCTTAGTGACCGGTATAGCATAGATAAGCCTGCCGAAGATGAAGATGATGGTTTGGTGGCCATAGACGAACATATGGGCGGCCAGAGACGATCAGTAAAAACACTTTCTGGCGGGGAGACTTTTATCCTGAGCCTTAGCATGGCCCTGGCACTATCTGACCTTGCTTCCAAAAACGTGGAAATTAACAGCCTGTTTATTGATGAAGGCTTTGGGACCCTGGATCCTGAAACCCTGGACCAAACCCTGGATACCCTTGAAAAACTGCAGGCAGAATCTTCAAAAACCATAGGTATTATAAGCCACGTAGATTCGCTTAAGGAAAGGATTGCCACTCAAATCCAGCTAAAAAGAAACGGACAGGGATACAGTAGTTTAGAAGTGAGAGGTTAGATTTAATTTGAACGGACAATACCCAAAGGCTTTTAGAGTTTGCAGTTTACAGTTCGGAGTTGGGGATTGTGGGTTGTGGGTTAAGGATAATAATCAATAAACCGGGGTGTTGGAGGTGGATTAGCCTCTAGGCTACATCTACCATATACATTTTACTGTTTACACTAAACAACGCGAGGAGAACAGAAGCTCCCGGAATGAAAAACCACCAGTAAATTCAAACTAAAATAGGTTAAAGATCATTCAGAAGGGAGAACATAGTAATAGATGGAAAGGAAATGTGAAAAGGTCCCGAACAGTACGAAAAGATGGAAAATCGCATGGTTAAATTTTATCCTGTCCAGACTGAACAGCACCGCTCCTATAGTATAAGAAATACCTCCGGCAAAAAGCCATAGGAGTCCGTTAAAACTTAAATTTTCCACCAGCGGTTTTACTGCAAATACGATAACCCAGCCCATCACCACATACATAATGGTAGAAAGGGTTTGGTATTTGCCGGTATAGAAAAGCTTCAGGATTATGCCCAAAATTGCCATACTCCATATTACACCAAAAATTATCCAGCCAATTAGGGTACCATTTAGTGTTACCAATGCAAAAGGTGTATAAGTACCCGCTATAAGTACATAAATTGAAGAGTGATCCAGGATGTTTAGCCGGTACCGGAGTTTTTTGCCCCTTGCGCTATGATAAAAAGTAGAAGCGGCATAGAGCAGGATCATGCTTGTCCCAAAAATTAGAATACTTACCAGGTGCACCATTTCGCCATAATCATTGGCGCGAAGGATTAACAGAATAAGCCCAAGAATGCTAAGGCCAAAGCCAAAACCGTGAGAAATCACATTCAGCTTTTCTTCAAAAGGCGGATATGAATTTTGCGGATTGATTTTAGCCATAGTTCTTTTGTTTGATCTCTGTAAAAGACTACAAAAGAAGCGCTTAATTCAAAATCTTTAACAGAAATTTGACGCTGTAACAGGAAAATACCGCCTGTTAATAAAGCACCCGGAATTTAATTGTTCCCTGTATCTGTTTTAATTCCTGAATTACCTCGGCATCATATGCCTTATCGATATCTGTTATTACATATCCAATAGTTTCATTGGTCTTTAGGTGTTGCCCAACAATATTAATGTCATTGTCTGCCAGAATCCTGTTGATATGCGCAATAATTCCAGGTTTGTTATGGTGAATATGAATCAGCCTGTGGGCATTCTCCAGAGTAGGCAGTTGCAGGTTCGGGAAATTTACAGAATTAGTGGTTCCGCCGGTATTGATATATTCTATGATCTTACCTGGCACAAAATTCCCGATATTTTCCTGGGCCTCCTGGGTACTTCCTCCAATATGCGGAGTTAAAATCACGTTTGGCAGACCACAGAGTTCAGATTCAAAAGTATCGTCATTTGTTTTTGGCTCCTTCGGAAAAACGTCTACTCCCGCTCCTTTTATTTTTCCGGAAGAAATATGCCTGCTAAGCGCTTCCACATCTACCACCTGCCCCCTGCTCAGATTGAGAAAATAAGACCCTTCTTTCATTTGCTGAAACTGCTCCTCACCAATAAGATTTTTATTTTCCTTTCTTCCGTCCACGTGCAGCGTAACAATATCCACAGTACTTAAAAGCTCCTGAAGACTGCTGCATTTTGTGGCATTTCCAAGGGCCAGTTTTTCAACTAAATCATAATAATACACATCAAACCCAATAGCTTCAGCCACTACTGATAGTTGTGCGCCAATATTGCCGTAACCTACAATTCCCAGTTTTTTCCCCCGGACCTCGTAACTTCCTTTAGCCGATTTATTCCAATTCCCCTGGTGCATTTCGGCAATCCTGTCCGGTAGGTTTCGCATAAGCAGAATAATTTCCCCAATGGCCAGTTCCACAACAGAGCGGGTGTTGCTGTAGGGAGCGTTAAAAACAGCCACTCCTTTTTTAAGGCATTCGTCCAGGTCTATCTGGTTTGTGCCTATACAAAATGCTCCCACCGCAATAAGCCGCTGCGCATTATCCAGCACCTTTTTTGTGAGTTGCGTTTTTGAGCGTATACCGAGCACAGATACATCTTTTATCCTTTCTGCCAATTCATCTTCATCCATCCCGCCTCCATAGGTAGAAACATTATAGCCTTCATTTTTCATGATGGCCACGGCATCTTCATGCACATTTTCAAGAAGTAATACTTTAATCCTGTTTTTTGGATAAGAAATTGCTTTGTTCATTTTATGGAGGTATAAAAATTCGTCTAAACTTGGGGTAATATGATCGGCTTTCTTAAGGACACTGTCCCTTTCCACATTTTCGGTAAAGGCATAAAATTTATTCGCCAGCCCGGCCGCTTTAATTTCATAATCAGTATAACCATCCCCAATTACAAAAACATCGCCTTTTAGTTCCAGCGCTTTAAGCTGTTCAACTTTGCCATTATTGGAAGAAAGCACATTATCGGTATCGAATCCAATCACTTTTCCTTCATCGTCAAAAATAAAAGTATTGGCGAACACATTTTCAGGTTTTATGCCATATTCAGAAACAATAGGCACAATAAACTCTTTAAAACCATTGCTGATAATGTAAATATGGTCCCTGTTTTCTTTAAAGAACTCCTCATTTCGCACAAAAGAAGAAGAAACCTTTCCTTTAAGATTTTCAATTAGAGGATCGAGATGATTTTTTTCAGCCTTCAGCAAATCCAGGCGCTGCTTAAGGGAATCCCTGAAGGCAAGGCCTCCTTCCATACCGCGATCTGTCAGTGATTTTAGCTCATCCAGAAGATGATCTTTATTTTTATCATTTTCCAGGCTGATTTCTCCCAATACATCCAGGGCTTCCACCTTTGTAAATGTACTGTCAAAATCTATTACATAATTGGTCTTGGTTTTCATGCTGAAAATGTGTCTTCAGAAGTTTAAAATTCAGTATCAAAACTAAGATTTTTAACTCGTTTTTAAAGGCCTCAAAAAATTATATCAGAAGCTTTTGTGTTTTCAACAACAGAAGTTGGATTTTATTCAAAAGAATTTATTTCCTGCAGCCAGCGAGCTATTTCCATTATGAAAAATACAGGATTTAATATAAATTTCTTCTTTTAAAATTTCCGTATCCTCAGAATCGGTTACTTTTTATGCAAATTTTGAGTTTGGAACAGCCCTTTTTGAAGATATGAGATCATCGAAAGAAATATCATTTCCTGTTTTATGGATTTTTTAAGGAATAACAATGCTCCATTCTTTAATTTTAATTTATATGATCGTTTTTACTTCAAAAAATCAACCTTACCATAAAAAGAGCAATGAACAGTAGCAATAATGCAAATTTTGCAGTAGTTACCGGCGCCAGCCAGGGATTGGGCAAAGCTTTTGCAATGGAACTGGCAAAAAAAAACCATAATTTAATCCTTACCAGCTTACCAGGCGAAGGCCTGGGGCAACTGGCAAAAAGCCTCGAAGAAATGGGATGCACGGTACATTACCGTGAAACCGATCTTACCAAAACTGCCAACGTAATGGAACTTACTGCCTGGGTAAATAATTTTGAACTGGACATCCTTATTAATAATGTGGGTTTTGGGGGTAACAAAAGATTCCTGGACGTAGATGCGGGTTACATTGGGAAAATGCTGGACCTCAATGTAAAGGCAACTTCCCTGATCACACATCAGCTTCTTCCAAATTTACTGAAAGGGGAACGTTCTTATGTTTTGAATGTTTCCAGTATGGCCGCGTGGTGCCCTATTGCCTATAAAACGGTTTATCCCGCTTCCAAAGCATTTGTGTATAGTTTAACCCGAAGCCTTCAAAATGAATTTACAGATAAACAAATTTCCTTTAGTGTTCTCAATCCCGGCCCAATGAAAACAAACGGGGATGTTTCTGCGAGGCTGGAAACCCAGGGTTTCGCTGCAAAACTTCTTTTAATCCCCCCTTCTGAAATTGCCAGGATCTCCCTAAGGCAACTCTTCCGCAGGAAAAAAGTGATAAAACTCAACTGGGCCCACAGGCTGGGATGGTTCCTGCTACATGTTTTGCCGGTATCTGCAAAATCGGCAATCCTTAGCAACAACGCTAAAAAGGAATTGGAAAGAGCTGAACAATGAAGGTACTTATTACCGGCGCAAACGGTTTACTTGCTACCAACACCATTAAGCTTTTCCTGGAAAAGGGGCATACTGTTACCGGGCTGATTAGAAGTAAAGAAAAGTTCCTGCTCCCGTCACAACCTGGACTGGAATTGTTTGAAGCAGATATTTTGGATTATCCCCGGGTGCAGGAAGCTGTGAAAAGCTGTGATGCCGTGATCCATATTGCTGCACTTACTTCCCAGGATATTCCGGATTATGAGGCTTATAAAGATATTAATGTGCACGGGGCTGAAAATATAATAAAGGCAGCCATTGCCCGGCAGGTGAAAAAATTTATCTACGTTAGTTCTGCAAACAGCATGGGCTATGGCAGCCTGGAAAATCCCGGTACCGAAAATTCTCCAGCCAAAGCTCCTTTCACCAAAGCATTTTATGCCCGAAGTAAAATGGAAGCGGAGGAAAAACTACTTTCCTTTTCTGAAGAAATAGAGGTTATTCGCGTAAACCCTACTTTTATGCTTGGGCCTTACGATGGAAAACCAAGCTCAGGCCAGATAATTCTAATGGGGTTTAATAAAAAAATGATTTTTTATCCTCCCGGCGGAAAGAATTTTGTTGATGTTCGGGATGTGGCCGGGGGAATTTTAAAGGCACTGAAAAATGGCAAAAACAGGGAAGCTTATCTCATGGCAAATGAAAATATGAGCTATGAAAAATTCTTCGAACTTCTGCAGCTAAAGAGCCAGAGAAAAAGTTTCCTGATGCTAAAAGTGCCAAAAATCGCACTCCTTGCCGCAGGTTATTTAGGAGACCTGTTAAGATTTTTTAGAATTAAAACTGATCTTTCTTCTGTTAATATGAAAATCCTATGCGTTTCCAACTACTATTCTAACCAAAAATCCAAAAGGGAGTTGGGAATGAAATATCATCCTGTAGAAACAGCAGTAGATGATGCAGTAGCATGGTTTAAAAATAACGGGATTTTAGAATAGTCCAGATAATAGCGAAAATTCCTTCAAAAATTTTCTACTGAACTTTAGAAATTTGTTTTGTCTGTGTGGTTTTCTCATATTCTAATTGCTGTTCAAGAGCAAGAGCAATATGAATCTTCGGCATTTCTCATCCAGCCGAATTGTAGTCACTGCTGCCTCTGCTCCACAAAAGAAATAAATAAATCGACAAAAAACATTGTGTAAAAGTTGAATTTTATTACATTGTTAAAAAAAAATTAAAATTTCAGAAAGGCTCCCTCATAGCCCCGAAATCAACCCCAATACGGCACCTGGATTTTTATGGAAAATAAGGAATTACACACAGTCTTCAAACTGTTTCCGCTTGCTTCTGTTATTCTTGATTATAAAGCACCCGACCATTATACCATCTCCCTTGTAAATGAAAAATTCTCCTGCATAATGAAGGCGGGGAGGACTAAAATTAAAGGTGAAAATTTGTTTAATGAAGATATTCCTTTTTTACAACAAAACCGATCCCTGTTCCTCAAATCTCTTAAAAGCCTTAGGGAAGAGAAGACCAGTATCAAATTTTCCTGTTCTGCCTTTACCGAAGAAGAAAATTCAGATACCATCCGAAATTTCTACGAAATAGAGCTAAGGCCAATTTTAGATTCTGCCGAAACTCCTTCGAGGGTTCTACTGTGTATAGAAGACAAAACTGAAACTATCCAGGAGCAAAAAGAAGGAAAAAGGGCCAGGAATTATCTGGATAACCTGGTGAACAGCCTGCCGGGCGTTGCGTACAGATGCAAAGTAGACGAGCACTGGACCATGAAATTCCTGAGCCCAAAGGTTAAAGATATCACGGGATATCCTGCTTCAGATTTCATCAAAAATAATAAAAGAACCTTTTCCAGTATTATACTTCCTGAAGATCTGGAACTCACCTACCAGGCCCTTGATCAAATCAAACAAAGAAATTTTTTCAGAATAAAATACCGCCTGCAACGTGCTGACGGCACTATTATTTGGGTAGAAGAACAAGGCGCGGGAGTTTTTACTCCAAAGGGGGAACTGCTGTATATTGACGGCGTGATTTTGGATATAACCGATAAGATAAGGCAAAACCTGGAAATTGAAAAGAACAACCGCCGCTACCAGGCACTGGTGCAGGAGGGATCTGATCTGATTTCAATAATAGATGAAAATGCCAATTTTTTATTTGCCAGCGAGAACAATGAAAAGATACTGGGAATTCCCCCTTCAGAATTCCTTGGCAAAAATGCCTTTGATTTTATTCATCCTGAAGATAAAGAACGTTTGTACGCTAATTTTGTTGAGCTGCAAAATTCCAGACGGGTGCGCCCACAAGCTTTCCGGTTTCAGGATAATAAAAAGAACTGGAGATGGTTGGAATGCGTAGCTACAAACCTTAAAGATGATCCTGCAATAAATGGTATTGTAATTAATTCCAGGGACATTACTAAAGAA
Source organism: Autumnicola tepida (assembly GCF_031846485.1). Lineage (NCBI taxonomy): Bacteria > Pseudomonadati > Bacteroidota > Flavobacteriia > Flavobacteriales > Flavobacteriaceae > Autumnicola > Autumnicola tepida. The sequence goes on along the minus strand of NZ_JAVRHQ010000018.1, from coordinate 32,493 downwards.
TTCCTGCAAAGAGAGGAATTAGCAAAAGCGAATGAACGTTTCCGGTTCGCCAAAAAGGCGACAAATGATGCGCTTTGGGACCTGGACCTTATTAGCAGTGAGATCCATTGGGGAGAAGGGTACGAGACCATCTTTGGATATGAAAAGAGAAATTACTACTACGACCTTTATAATGCCGAAAATTACACCAAAATTTATCCTAAAGATGTATCTAACGTAATTAACTCCTTAAAAACCGCAGTAAAAGATCCGGATTGCCAGGTTTGGAAAGAAAAATACAGATACCTGAGAGCCGATGGATCTATTTCTATAGTATCCAACCGGGCATTTATTATAAGGGACAAAAACAACAGAGCCATTCGATTAGTTGGAGCTTTACAGGATTTAACCGAAGAAGAAAACAGGCAGGAACAAAGTCTACTTTTGACCGGTATAAAATCTGATTTACAAGGCTCTGCACATAATGGGGAAAGCTTCCCTAAAATGCTGCTGCGCCTGTGCAGCTATACTGAAGCAGATTGTGGAGAACTCTGGCTTACTGCCAGTGATGAAATTCATCATTCGGCCCGCATCGCTACTACAGAATTAGGAAAAAAATTTATTGAGAAGTCCGGAAACAGCCAAAGCTTTCAGGTAAGCGAAGGCATTTATGGAAAAGAAGTTAAAGATAAATTACTTTTCTGGAACAAAGAAGAACTGGAATCCTTACCAGTAAAAAACCCGGGCTTCACTTCCGCCTGTGGGGTACCTCTTTTTTCTTCAGGTAAATGTGTGGGCATTATTTGTTTTTTTTCCACTTCAAAAAACACCTGCGACAAAAGGCGCTCAGAGGTACTTCAGGCTATTAACGAAGAAATTGCCTTAACCATTTTACACAAGAAAAAAGAAGAAGAACTTGTGAACTTTTTTAAACTTTCCAGGGAAATTCTTTGCATTGGTGGCTTAGACGGACAAATTCTTCGAATTAATCCTGCCGTTTATGATGTTTTGGGATATACTGCCGAAGAGGTCATGCAACAATCTATAACAAAATTTATCCATCCGGAAGATTATGAAAAGGTGAGAAACAAAATTGTAGCTTTTAAGGAGAAAACTACAGATCTCAATTTTGAAGCAAGGTATCTTGGCAAAGATGGAAAGGTAGTATGGATATCCTGGACCACTGCTGCATTACATGATGAAAACCTTATTTATGCCGTAGGAAAAGATATAACTGCCTCCAAGCATGCAGCATTACAGTTACAGGAAAGCACCGAAAAACTGGAGTACGCACAAAGTATAGCAAAGTTAGGCTATTGGTCACGCCGGGTAGATGAGGATATTTCTGAATGGTCTAAAACCACTTTTAAACTTTTTGAACGCTCTCCAAAGGATTTTATACCTAACATGGAAAATGTGAGGAAAGCCTTTCATCCCGAGGACCGGTACCTTTTGGATGCCCATTTACCAAAGAATCAATTTAAAGATTTTGAACATCGCATTGTTACGCCAACAGGAAAAATAAAATGGGTTTTTCAACGTATAAAACTGGTAACCAACAATAACGGCGATCCGCTTAGGCTGGATGGCGTAATCCAGGATATCACGGAAAATAAAGAAAAAGACCTACAGGTAAAAGTAAGCAATGAACGCTATAAAATAGCCATGAAAGCTACTGATGAAATGATTTGGGACTGGGACCTTTCTACAGACAAAGTGATACGAAGCAAAAGTTACCGGAAGATCTTTGGCTATAAAAGTTCTGCTGCAACTTCGCTGCAGGATTTTTGGTTTAAAAATGTACATCCCGAAGACCGGGCTGCAGTCATAAACTCCCTTACCAAAACTTTAGAAAGTAAACACAGGAAGAAGTGGAAAATGCATTACCGCTTCTATAAGGCCGATGGGGAAATCGCTTACGTTTCAGATAAGGCATTTATAGTGAGGGACAAGAATAAAAAAGCTATCCGGGTGGTAGGTGCCGCCAGAGACGTGACCCGTTCAAAATTGATGATACAGGAAATCCAGCAACAAAATAAACTCCTTAAAGAAATTACCTGGATGCAATCCCATGAAGTGCGGGCACCTCTTTCCCGAATTTTAAGCCTTATAGATTTATTGCCTGAAATAAATACTGAAAAAGAACAAAAGGAGTTTTTGGACTATCTTTTTATATCTGCAAATGAGCTGGATGAAGTTATAAAAGGGGTAATTTCAAAAACCGAAAAACTTTGCTGATCAACTTTCAAAAGAAGAAAATTACGGAATTATAAGAAATGGCTTATAGGATTATCTTAAACTACAGGAACAAGAAAGGCTGCCTTTTTGAGACAGCCTTTTATTAATTCTGTGGAAAAAATTATTGATTTCCTTTTTTATGATCGGCAAGAAATTTCTCCAGCCCAATATCTGTTAAGGGATGTTTCAGCAGGCCTTCAATAGCCGAAAGTGGCCCCGTCATTACATCTGCTCCAATTTTAGCACAATCAATAACATGCATGGTATGCCTGATGGAAGCCGCAAGTATTTCAGTATCAAACCCATAGTTGTCGTATATAAGCCTTATCTCTCCAATCAGGTTTAGCCCATCTGTTGAGATATCATCCAGGCGCCCTATGAATGGAGATACATAAGTGGCCCCTGCTTTAGCGGCAAGCAATGCCTGGCCTGCAGAAAATACAAGCGTACAATTGGTTTTAATTCCTTTGTCGCTAAAATATTTTATCGCCTTCACCCCTTCTTTAATCATAGGCACCTTAACGATAATCCTTTCATGAAGGGCTGCAAGCTCTTCCCCTTCTTTTACAATCTCGTCAAAATCTGTTGCGATCACTTCCGCACTCACATCTCCGGTGGCAATTTCACAGATTTTTTTATAATGATTAAGTATGTTTTCTTTCCCGGTAATTCCCTCTTTCGCCATTAGCGAAGGATTAGTGGTTACCCCATCCAGAACACCTAATTCCTCAGCTTCCCTAATCTGATCAAGGTTTGCAGTATCAATAAAAAATTTCATTTTGTTTTTTAGTTTTAAATTGGTTTAAGTTTTAATCCGTTATTTTCCAAAAGATTGAAAAAGTTGAATTCCACAAATTTACAATTTATAAAATTTTAAAAGCATCTTCTCATAAACTTTATCTGGAAGGATTCTTTTCAATCCAACCGAGATTTTCTGAAGCTGCTCCCCTACTTTATAATGTCCTTTGGGATCCTTTTCGCAAATTACTTTATAAACCGCTTCCGCCATCAATTCAGGATCTTTGCCAGCATCTACGTGTTGGTTCATCAGCTTTAAAGTATTTTCGTAAGGCTCTTTATATGGGCTTTCCTCCCGCACCGGCACATGGTATCTTCCCGCCGCGATGTTGGTGGCAAAATCCCCGGGTGCGATATTGGTCATTTTTATATTGAAGTCTTTCAGCTCCATACGGAAAGCTTCGGTAGTAATTTCCAGTGCCCCTTTGGTAGCAGAGTAAATTCCCCGGTAAGGCAATCCCATGTATCCCGCAATAGAAGTAATATTAATAATAAGGCCGCCTTTATTTTTTCTCATATGAGGCAACACGGCTTTTATGATATTTAAAGGACCAAAATAGTTGGTATCAAAGGCTTTTTGGATTTCTTCTTCTGGAGTTTCCTCAAGAGGGCCTGTAATCCCTACCCCCGCATTATTTATAAGAATATCAATTTTTCCTTCTTTTTGCAGCACTTCCTCAACCGCATTGGCAATACTTTCTTTTTTAGTAACATCCAATGCTACCAAAGGCACAGAACTTCCGGTAATTTTCTCCGGATTACGACTGGTCCCGTAGACAATAAAATTCCTTTTCTGAAGATATTCGGCTATAGATTTTCCAATTCCTGAAGATCCGCCGGTAATTAGCACTACTTTTTTAGGAAGAGCATCTGTTTTCATAAGCACAAAGATGCGATAAATATTGAGAATAGCGGAAACAAAAAATGGCAAGCGACCCACATCACACCGCTACGACCGCCTACCCTTGCTGCGTTCCCGCCCTGGGGGATTCAGCAGGAGCTGGTTGTGTGGGACTTGCCGGTGCAAATATACAACCTTTAAGATTTCTCACAAGCGTTTTTTCATGAGAAATGGTTAATTTAGGCCATTATTTTACAGCTTTTAAAAATGAAAAACATTAAAATACTGGCACTCTTTACCTTATCTTTTTTAGCTTTTTCCTGCGGAAGTAATTCCGACAAAAAATCTTCAGGTTTTTCCCTGGTTACTTCTGAAAAAACAGCCGAATATAAACTGGGAGAAGAGGTACAGGTCTCTTTAAAAAACTCCAAAAACAAAGAAATTGATTCCGTATCCTTCTTTTTTGAAGGCGAGCGTCTTTCCGCGGAAAACAATGGAAGGAGTGCTCGTTTCAAACTTCAGGATTATAAGGTGGGAAACCAGCAAATTGAAGCAGATATTTACGCTGAAGGTGAAAAACAGGAAATCACTAAAACCATTAAAGTATTAAGCAATAAAGCCCCGGTTTCTTATACCTATAATATTATAAACACTTATCCGCATGATCAGGATGCCTATACCCAGGGCCTGGAATTCCATAACGACACCTTATATGAAAGTACCGGCCAATATGGAAGTTCCAGCTTAAGAAAAGTGAATCTTGAGACAGGAGAAGTGCTGAACAAAATCTCCCTGGACGATCAATATTTTGGGGAAGGCCTTACTATTTTAAACAACAAAATATACCAGCTTACCTGGCGGGAAGGTGAAGGATTGGTTTACAACCTGGACGATTTTGAGAAAACCGGCACCTTTGCTTATAACCAGAGTGAAGAAGGCTGGGGCCTTTGCAATGATGGCGAGAAATTATATAAAAGTGACGGTACCGAGAAAATCTGGATTCTGAATCCGGAGACTTTAGCCGAAGAAACTTACATTCAGCCTGCCCATCATCTTGGTCTTTCTTCAAAATTAAATGAACTGGAATGGGTAAATGGCAAAATTTACGCAAATACCTATCAAAAGGATGGAGTTGCCATTATTAATCCGGAAAGTGGAATTATTGAAGGAGTCATAGATTTTCGCGGCCTTCGGGAAAAGGTTACCCAGCATGCAAAACTGGATGTTCTAAACGGTATCGCTTATAATCCAAATACGGATAGGCTGTACGTGACCGGGAAAAACTGGGACAAAATTTTTGAAGTTGAAATTGTAGAAAAATAATGGCAGCCACCCAGGACATTTTTGAACAGAAAATAAGAGTAAAGCCTGAGCACCTGGACGAGCAGCAGCACGTTAATAATGTACAATATGTGCAGTGGGTGCAGGATGTGGCTAAGGCGCACTGGCTTCATAAATCTACTCTAAAACAGCAGGAAGACTTTTTTTGGGTGGTTGTGGAACACGTGATAAAATATAAGCAGCAGGCTTTTTTAGATGAAGAATTAATCCTGGAAACCTATGTTGGGGAAACCACTCATGTTACTTCTGTAAGGCACGTCAACATCAAAAATGCCAACACAGGAAAAGTTCTTGTAGAAGCTAAAACCACCTGGTGTCTTATGAACAAGGACACAAAGAAAATTTCCAAAATTTCTGAAGAACTAAAACAGGTTTTTCTTAGGTGAACCTTAAAATAAATTTGCTTCAGAAAAAAGAATTCCAAAAAATAAAAAGCCACGAAGTTTGAATCGTGGCTTTTATATTAAAATGAGGCTTAAAACTGAAAACTTAAGCTTTAAAAAGTGGCCTTCCGTGCATTAAAGAATTCACTTCTGTTTTTACTTTACCTAATTCTGCCGCATCGTCTATATTAGAAATAACTTTATCGATAAGTTCTACAATCTTAGGCATATCTTCTTCGGTCAATCCGCGGGTGGTAACCGCTGCGGTACCAATCCTGATTCCGGAAGTTACGAACGGCGACTTATCATCAAAAGGCACCATATTTTTATTTACCGTAATATCTGCTTTTACCAGGGCTTCTTCAGCTTCCTTCCCGCTCACATTTTTGTTACGAAGGTCTATCAGCATCATGTGGTTATCTGTTCCGCCGGAAATTACCTGGTAATCTTTGGCAACAAAAGCTTCGGCTAATTTCGCAGCATTTTTCTTCACCCTTACTGCGTAATGAAGAAATTCATCGGTAAGCGCCTCTCCAAAAGCCACGGCTTTTGCAGCAATAATATGTTCTAATGGCCCGCCCTGGTTTCCCGGGAATATACCGCTGTTAAGCATTGCCGACATTTTCTTGAGCTTTCCATTCTTCAGCTTTTCCCCAAAAGGATTATCGAAATCTTCACCCATTAATATAATACCGCCCCTGGGCCCGCGAAGGGTTTTATGAGTGGTGGAAGTCACAATGTGGCAATGCGGGATTGGATCGCTTAGAAGTCCTTTGGCAATTAGGCCGGCAGGATGCGCAATATCGGCAAACAAAATGGCACCAACACTATCGGCTATTTCACGGAACCTCTTATAATTTATTTCCCTGGAATATGCCGAAGCACCTGCAATAATCATTTTAGGCTTTTCTTTTTCAGCAATTTCAGAAACTTTATCGTAGTCAATAAGACCAGTCTCTTTATCTACTCCATAAAAAACCGGATTGTAAAGCCTTCCGGAGAAATTTACAGGAGAACCATGGGTTAAATGCCCGCCATGCGAAAGGTCAAAACCAAGAAATTTATCGCCGGGCTTCATGCAGGTTGCAAATACCGCGGTATTGGCCTGGGAGCCGGAATGTGGCTGCACATTGGCATATTCGGCATTAAAAAGTTCCTTTAGGCGGTCTATGGCAAGCTGCTCTACTTTATCTACCACTTCACACCCGCCATAATATCTTTTGCCGGGATAACCTTCTGCATATTTATTGGTAAGTACAGATCCTGCCGCTTCCAGCACCTGCTCACTAACAAAATTTTCACTGGCAATAAGCTCTAAACCATTTAATTGACGTTCTTTTTCCTGTTGTACTAGATTAAAAAGTTCTGTGTCTCGTTGCATTTCTATTTTTTACGTTAAATATTCATCAAAAATAACAAATACATTCGGTTAATTAGTGGAAAATAATATATTTGAATACCTTAGATTTTAACAAAAAACCAAAAAATATATGTCAATTACCGCTAACGATCCGGGGCGAAAAACCTGGCTTGATATTCCTGAGGACACCGATTTTCCTATACAGAATATCCCTTTTGGCGTTTTCCTTACAAGGGATGATATTATTACTATCGGGACCAGAATAGGAGATTACGCCATAGACCTGGGCGCGCTGCACCAATTAGGATATTTTGAGGGTATTCCCCTTACCGATGATATATTTTTACAGGACACGCTAAACGATTTTATCTCTGATGGTAAAAAAACCTGGAGATTGGTTAGAAATCGTATTGCGGATATTTTTGATGAAAAAAATTCAGAATTAAAAGAAAATAAAGACCACCGCTCCACGGTACTCTTTACTTTAGATGAAATAGAAATGCAGATGCCTGTTCAGGTGGGGGATTATACCGATTTTTACTCCAGCAAAGAACATGCTACCAACGTGGGAACAATGTTTCGTGATCCCGAAAATGCCCTTTTACCAAACTGGCTTCATATTCCTGTTGGCTATCATGGGAGGAGTTCTTCTATTATTCCCAGTGAGATCCCTGTTCACCGTCCGAAAGGTCAAACAATGCCAGCCGATGCAGATAAGCCGGTTTTCGGCCCCTCACAAAGAGTAGATTTTGAACTGGAAATGGCTTTTATCACCACAGATGCAAATCCCTTAGGAGAACCCATCCCGGTAGATGAAGCTGAAGATTATATTTTTGGAATGGTTGTTTTTAATGACTGGAGCGCACGTGATATTCAGAAGTGGGAATATGTGCCCCTTGGCCCGTTCCTGGCAAAGAACTTTGCCTCCTCTATTTCCCCATGGATTGTAACTATGGATGCGCTGGAACCATTTAGGACTGAAAGCCCGAAACCTGAAAAAGAACTATTGCCATATCTTCAATATAAAGGAAAGAAAAGTTTTGACATCAACCTTGAAGTTGCTTTGGAACCGGAAGGCAGCGAAGAAACTACCATTTCAAAATCAAATTTCAAGTATCTTTACTGGAATATGAGTCAGCAACTGGCCCACCATACTGTAAATGGCTGCCCTGTAAATTCGGGGGACATGATGGCTTCCGGCACCATTTCAGGCCCCGATAAGGATTCTTATGGTTCTATGCTGGAGCTTACCTGGAGTGGAAAAGAACCAATTAAATTAAAAGACGGGAGCGAAAGAAAATTTATTGAAGATAATGATACCGTTATCATGCGTGGATACTGCCAAAGTAAAGGCCGCAGAATAGGTTTTGGCGAAGTACGCACTAAATTGCTACCCGTTTTTGAACATAAAAAGAAATAGTTGATCCAGCTAAAATTTATTTAGAAAAAAAGCTGCCATTTGGCAGCTTTCCTATTTCTATCTATTATCCTCTTCCCTCTTTAGATCCTGAAAATCCACATCGCTTTCCCTTTCTGATTTAACTTTATCAGATTCGGCTTTGCGTTTTATTTCCTGATCTTCTTTTTTCTGGGTCGCATCCTGAAATTCTTTCCTCGGCCGGTCTTTATCGGCATTTTTTATAACTTCCCATCTCTTTTCAAGTTCCTTAATATCAATTTCCTTGTCCATGTTTTTCATTTAGTTTACATGAAAATACAAATCATCAGATATTAAAGCCTTTAGATTAATATTATTTAACAATAAATATTAAAGCTATGAAAATATTTAATTGATAGTTTCCAAAGTCTCTGCCTTGATATCCTGGTGAGAAGAATGGTGCACTACCTCTTTATTGTTTAATATGATTAATTGCGGACTTTCATGGCGCACCTGGAATCGGGAAGCAATTTCATTGGAAACATCGCGATGACTTAGTAAATCCAGAAAATACAGCTTCACCCTACGGTAATCATCTTTATAATCAGATTCAAATTGCTTCAGTACCATTCGGCTTATCCCACACCTGGTGGAATGCTTAAGGATAGCCACCGGGTGTTCTTCAGATTCCTTTTCTATTTCATTTAGTTGTTCTAAAGATGTTAATTCGTTCCATGGAACACGTTTTACTTCTTCCTTCGCAACATCCCTTTCGCTCTTAAACACTTTATTAAATAATCCCATAGTTTCTCTTTTTCGTAAAATTAATTCTTAATAACTTTAATAGCGCATTTCGGGATGATTTTTTAATAAACTTAACAATAACGCCATTTTGACAGCTTAATACAAGAGTTCTTGCGTCAAAATGTCGCTTATCCTGAAAGGTACATAAATTGCTATTTCTGAAGAAAAACAGAAAAAGATGAACTTTAATAACTTTACAATAAAATCACAAGAGGCTATCCAGCAAGCTCAGCAGCTTGCTCAGGAAATGGGCCATCAGCAAATTGAAAACGAGCATATTTTTAAAGCTATCACTGTGGTAGATGAAAATGTAGCTCCCTTTTTGCTGAAAAAACTGAATATTAACGTTAGCCTTTTTAACCAGATTCTGGATAACACCCTCCAAAGCTTTCCAAAAGTAAGCGGTGGGGATATTATGCTATCCAGGGAAGCGGGCAAAACGGTAAATGAAGCGTTAAGCATCGCTAAAAAGATGAACGACGAATATGTTTCTGTTGAACATCTTGTTTTGGCCATTTTTAAATCTTCCAGTAAAGTTGCACAAATTTTAAAAGACCAGGGTGCAACTGAAAAAGGCTTGAAGGCAGCTATTGAAGAACTGCGAAAAGGGGATCGGGTAACTTCCCAAAGCGCAGAAGAGACTTACAATTCTCTCGACAAATATGCCAATAACCTCAACAAAATGGCAGAAGAAGGAAAACTGGACCCTGTTATAGGGCGGGACGAAGAGATAAGAAGGATTCTGCAAATCCTGTCCAGAAGGACCAAAAATAACCCAATGCTGGTTGGAGAACCGGGAACCGGTAAAACCGCCATCGCAGAAGGACTTGCACATCGGATTGTAGATGGAGATGTTCCGGATAATCTTAAAGACAAGAAAATTTATTCCCTTGATATGGGAGCACTTATTGCCGGCGCTAAATTCAAAGGAGAATTTGAGGAACGCCTTAAAGCGGTGATAAAAGAGGTAACCGGCAGTGATGGTAATATCGTTTTGTTTATAGACGAAATCCACACCCTTGTTGGTGCGGGAGGCGGCCAGGGAGCTATGGATGCGGCAAATATCCTTAAACCTGCGCTTGCCAGAGGTGAACTTCGAGCCATTGGCGCAACTACATTAGATGAGTATCAAAAATATTTTGAAAAAGATAAAGCTCTTGAGCGCCGGTTCCAAAAAGTTACCGTGGAGGAGCCTGATGTGGAAAGCGCCATCTCCATTCTTCGGGGAATAAAAGAGAAATATGAAACCCATCACAAAGTAAGAATTAAAGATGAGGCTATTATTGCGGCCGTAGAGCTCTCCCAACGCTACATCACCAACAGGTTTTTGCCAGATAAAGCAATAGACCTTATGGATGAGGCAGCATCAAAATTAAGGATGGAAATCAACTCCAAACCGGAAGAACTTGATGTACTGGACAGGAGGATCATGCAGCTGGAAATAGAGATTGAGGCGATAAAGCGTGAAAAAGATGAAACCAAATTAAAAACCTTACGGTCAGATTTGGCAAATTTGAAGGAAGAGCGAAATGAATTAAACGCCCAGTGGAAAAACGAGAAAGAACTGGTAGATAATATCCAGAACACCAAATCTGACATTGAAAACTTCAGGCTCGAAGCTGAAAGGGCTGAAAGGGAAGGTGATTACGGAAAAGTAGCTGAAATACGCTATGGAAAGATTAAGGAAGCCCAGCAAAAACTGGAAAAACTCCAGCAACAGGTAGCGGAAAGGCAGGATGGAAAATCCCTGATCCAGGAAGAAGTCACCAATGATGATATTGCTGAAGTCGTGGCGAAATGGACGGGAATTCCTGTTACTAAAATGCTTCAAAGCGAACGGGAAAAACTATTAAAACTGGAAGACGAACTTCATAAAAGGGTTGTGGGGCAGGAAGAAGCCATACAGGCGGTGAGCGATGCGGTAAGAAGAAGCCGCGCCGGTCTGCAGGATCAAAACAGGCCAATTGGCTCTTTCCTTTTTCTTGGTACAACCGGTGTTGGTAAAACTGAACTGGCCAAAGCTTTAGCCGAATATTTATTTGATGATGAATCGGCTATGACCAGAATAGACATGAGCGAATATCAGGAAAGACACTCCGTAAGCAGATTGGTAGGTGCGCCCCCGGGATACGTTGGCTATGATGAAGGTGGCCAGCTCACAGAAGCTGTTCGGAGAAAACCATATTCTGTAGTATTGCTTGATGAGATTGAAAAAGCCCATCCCGATACCTTTAACATCTTGTTACAGGTACTGGATGAAGGAAGGCTTACAGATAACAAAGGCCGTTTAGCTGATTTCAAGAATACAATTATCATTATGACCTCCAATATGGGCAGCCATATTATTCAGGAAAAATTTGAAGCGGTTGCTGATCCGGACACGGCCATGGAAGCTGCAAAAACTGAAGTTTTAGGCTTATTGAAACAAAGCGTAAGGCCGGAATTTATTAACCGGATAGATGATATCGTGATGTTTACTCCGCTTACCCAAAAAGATATCCGCAAAATTGTGGACTTCCAGTTGCGGGGCGTGAAGAAGATGCTGGCAAAACAGAATATTGTCCTGGATGCCACAGATGAAGCAATTAAATATCTCGCCAAACGCGGTTTTGACCCACAATTTGGGGCACGGCCGGTAAAACGGGTGGTACAGCGGGAAGTTTTGAACAAACTTTCCAAAGAGATCCTTGCGGGAAAAGTGCATACCGATAGCATTATTTTACTTGATGAATTTAATGATAACCTGGTCTTCCGAAATCAGGAACATTTGGCAGAAACAAACCAGGCTAATTTATAATCAAAAAGCCGGCTGAAAAATTTCAGCCGGCTTTTTTTGTTTTGAAGGTTATTAGAACCTAGGAGTTGCGGTAATTACCCCTGTCATATTCCCTGCGGTCGTACAGAGTTTCGTCTTCAGGATATTCCACTTCCTCATCACGATTGTAGGAATCCAAAACCATTATTTCATAACCGCGGTCCACTGTTCTTCCACGTTCCATACGCTTGGTTTCCGCAAAAGTGCGATGGTCAATTTCATTGGTACGGACGATCTTTTTATCTTCATCCAGGCTCACCAATCCTATTGGTACTATCAAGTGGTTTTCCCCTTCTTTGTTTATAAATTCATGTACTCCACTCTCCGCTTTTCCAGAGTATGGATCATGATTGGCTTCTATTATTGAAGAGTCCACTTCAACATCAAGATAAACCACTCTTTCGGCTTGTTTATTTACCAAAAGGTTATCCACCTTTCCTATTACACGGTCTTCCCTATCGTGGATTTTCCAGCCACGTACATCGGGGTCATGGCTTTTTACTTTGTAATCTGAAAGTTCATCTAAATAAAATAAATGCTTTTTACCATTTTTCATAATGTCCTTATTTCATTGAGGTTAATAATTGTTCTGCTTTATCAAAGAACCCTTTAACGGCTTCTTTCTGATTAAGCGTTTCCTGCTCCGGCTGTATTTGGCCTAAAGCAGTTTCCACTTCGGAATATTCTTCCTGAAGATCAGGAAACTCTTTGGTTTGTAGGGTATGCAACGCCCTCACAATAATTTCACCCGAACTCTTGATTTTATCGGCATGGGTTAACTCGGAAGCATCTTCAGTGATATCCTGTGCTTTAGACCTGGCTTCAGAAATATCTGCATCCACATTCACATTAACACTGTCTGCAGTAGCCTCCACGGCTGAGATGAGTTTCAAAAGCGCACCATTCGTGTACTCATGATCCATTCCCATATCCGGATTATCAATATAGTTGCTATATTCTGCAACAGCCGCCATATTGCCCATATTTGTGCTTTCTTCAGGCTCTTCTTCTATTACCTGCTCGGTGGTTACTTCTTCTATTTCTTCTGGCTCGTCATCATCTGCGAATACCAGAAAATAGAGGATTGCCGCAATAATTAATACTGCAAGCAAAATCCATGGCCATACTGGCTTCTTTTTTTCAATTTCAATTTCTGCCATAATTCATTGTTTTTAAAGGTTGGTAATTATTTAATTTTAAGGCCAAAAAAAAGCTGCCATAAATAGCAGCTTTGTTTATATGAAAGTTAAATCACAATCTGTCGATTTCCTTTTTCAATTCCTCTTTACTTTTGCCGGTTTTTTCCTGTAGTCTTCCCAGCATTTCGTCAAATTTTCCTTCGGAATAAGTAGTGTCGTCATCGGTAATATCGCCATATTGTTGTTTAAATTTACCTCTAACCTGTTTCCACTTTCCTTCTAACTCATCGTTGTTCATAATCTATATTTATTGGTTAACATGATTAAAGGTACCTATATAATACACCGATCTCTCTCAAGAAAATGCCATATTTCTCTTAAGGATTTGTTATTTTTACCATTAAAATTCTATGAAAAAGATTTTTCCCATTGTTGCCCTTCTTCTCTTATGCAGCTGCGCGACCACCAATAAAATCAAAAACGATATTGCTGAATTAAACTATCTTGATGATTTTGTGTTACCTGGAAATCTAGAAGTCGACAACACCAAAGTTGGAGGCCTTTCGGGAATAGATTATTCTGAAGGAAAATATTACCTCATCTGCGACCAGCCTTCTACTCCCAGGTATTACATAGCTGATATAAAACTGAAGGAAAATTCTATTGATACAGTTACCATAAATAAGGTGGTGAAATTAGATCAGTCTGCAGAATTGAAGAATGTTTATCTGGACCCTGAATCGATCCGGCATTTACCTCAAGAAGATGCGGTGCTTATAAGCAGCGAAGGACAAATTGACAAGGGCAAAGACCCTGGTATTTTCAAGATTTCTGAAGATGGAAAATTCCTTGAAACTTATCCCCTTCCCGATTATTTTTTGGCTTCAGGGGAGCAAAAACCACGAAATAATGGAGTTTTTGAAGGCCTTAGCCTGAGTTATGATGGCAGCGGATACTGGACATCCACAGAGCTTCCGCTGGAAAAGGACGGACCAAAACCCAAACTATTCCCCACAAAATCTCCCGTAAGGATTACTTTATTCAATTCCGAAGAAAATAAAGCCATAAAACAATTTGCCTATAAACTGGACGGCATTTCTAAAATTCCATTTCTCTATTTTGCGGTGAACGGGGTAACGGAAATCCTGGAATATAAAAACGACAAATTCCTGGTGCTGGAACGGGCGTATTCTTCGGGCCATGGCAGCAATGGCAATACGGTAAAGATTTTTGCCGCAAACGCTGCCAATGCCACAAATACTTTAAAAATTCCTCAACTTAGAACTGCCGATTACCGTTTTACGGAAAAAGAATTGCTCTTTGATTTTAAAACGATAAAAGATAAGCTGGAAGAAGGGATTATTGACAATATTGAAGGGATGGCCTTTGGCCCTAAACTGGCAAACGGAAATCAATCGCTTATTTTAATATCGGATAACAATTTTAACAGCATAGGCACACAAATCTCACAAATTATTCTCCTGGAATTAAAATTTCTTCAATAAAATTCCTAACTCTGTAACAAGTAATTGATTCCGCAGACATATGGAATGTTATCTGAAATTAATGAGCCATGAAAAATTTCTTTATTCTTAGTTTGCTGTTCCTTGCTAATTTTATGAATATAAATACTTCAGCCGAAGGAAATATCGCAGTTAAAAAGGCGCTCTCACAAACTTATGAAGGCACTACCTATTTTCTTATCCGCCATGCTGAAAAAGACCGCAGCAATCCTGCCGATAATAATCCGTCGTTAAATGAAGAAGGAAAAGCAAGGGCGCAAAAATGGGCTGAAGTTTTAGCAGATGTCCCTTTAGATGCAATTTACAGTACAGATTTTTCCCGTACCAGGGAAACTGCAAAGGAAGTGGCAAAAAGCAAAAATCTAGACATTAACACATACGATCACCATAATCTGTACGATGAGGATTTTCAGAATAGAACTAAAGGAAAAAAGGTCCTGGTAGTGGGACACAGCAACACCACTCCCCAATTCGTCAACGCCATTTTACAGCAAAGAAAGTACGAGGATTTACCCGATGATGAAAATGGCGCTTTGTTTATTGTAAATATTGACCCCCAGGGAAACCCAACTTCCCAAATGCTTTACATTAATTAAATAGAGGTTATTCGGTAAGTTCTACTTCAATATCTTCAGTACGGATATGTGAAACAAGTGTAAGCTCCCCTGCCGTAAAAAGGCTATCCAATTTTTGTAATTTCACGCCCGGATCTTTGTATTTAAAATTTTCATAATCTACAAAGCGGATGCCGTTGATCACTCTGGGATTAACAGCCTTCCTAAACCTTACTCCGCCACCGTTTACCTTATAATTATAGGCGAGGTAGTCTACAGTATAAGTATCGTCATTAATCCAGTAGAGATATTCATCTTCATGGTCTGTCCCGCCACCGGCATTATCAAAAGTCACTTTTATCTCATAATAACCTTCATTATCTATAGTATCGCGGCCAACCAGCTTTTTATTGGCTGCAGGAGCATTGAGGCCAAACGGGAGCTGCAAAAAATAGTGTACGGAATTTACGCTGTTGCTCACAGCATTGATCAGGGAATCGGCTACTTTAACCGCCGTATCATTCCTAAATCTTTTTAGACCGGTATTGGAAAGTACGTCCCGAGTTTCTGTTCCCATAGAATCCACAACTGTACGTTCCAGGCTAAACTCTCCGCCGTGATTTCGGGTACTTCTATAAGTTTTATTCCTGAAAGTAAAGTCAATCCTGGCACGTTCATAATTCTCCCCGCCAGCAATTTCTATAGCTTTATCTACAATTTTCTGCGCCTCCGGATCTTCTGAAGTATTATTGCAACTGCACAGAATTGCCAAAATTGATATTAGGAAAATAAAATTCTTCATAAGCCAGTAAAATATGCTGCAAAGATAAGTTTTTAAAGAAACTTGTCGGGAATTGATTTTCTGATCAGCTCCTGGAAGTATAGCCAAATTTTAAATAAACATTATACACTTTTCTTAATAAAGCTTCCTATTTTTGTAGGTCTATGAAGAATTCGAATACCATCAACATAAAAAACCGCAAAGCGAAGTTTGAATATGAGTTTCTCGATAAGTATGTGGCTGGAATAAAACTGGCCGGTACCGAGATAAAAGCTATTCGACAGGGAAAAGCTTCTATTGCCGAAAGTTTTTGCGAATTCCAGAATCACGAACTTTTTGTGATTAATATGCATGTTGAAGAGTATTCGCACGCCACTCATTTTAACCATAATCCCAAGAGCGAAAGAAAGCTTCTTTTACAGCGGCGGGAATTGCGAAAGCTGGAAAAAGAAGTAAAGAATTCCGGGTTAACCATTATTCCACTGAGATTGTTCATAAATGACCGTGGACTGGCAAAACTACAAATCACGCTGGCAAAGGGTAAAAAAATCTATGACAAGCGGGAAACAATTAAAAACCGGGAGAGCAAAAGGAAGCTGGACAGGATCAAGAAAAAATTCAACTCCTGACGATTAACTGTTTTATAATTTTTTGAAGAAAAGTATTACCGAAAGAAGAAAAGAAAGAGCCGGGCAAAAGCTTTGAATTCATTCGCGGAAATTCAAATTTAGGCCCGGCCGGTGAAATATTTCAAAAGGCTATTCTTCTTCGTCTTTGCCTTTCTCTTCTTTGCTCTTTTTAGAAAAATCGGTCATCCCGTTTTTAACAAGCAGGTTATACCACTGGATAATTTTCTTTATGTCGCTCGCATAAACCCTGTCCACATCATAATCTGGCAAAACTTCAGCAAAATAACGCTCCAATTCTGCTTTTGAAGATTTGTGGTCTATGGCCTCTCCCCCATCTTCCTTTTCCTTTATCTTATTGAGAACCTCTCCTAGCGGCACCTCCTCGGTATAGGTATAAATGGCAATCTCACTAAGCACGCTCACATTGTGGCGCAGGTTTACAGAAATTTTCTTTCCGTCCACGATAGAAGTGGCAATAAATCCGCCCCGGGTTTGCGCATTCATCTCATATAATCCCGGCTTTCCCGAAATTGCTAATATTTTTTCTAAGCCCATAGTTTATTTAATTTGGCTGGCAAATATCTCATCCCTGCCTTAATTATCAAAATGATTATCTGCCTTTTTTCATCTCCGGAAAGCGCATCTTATAATCGATCTTAATTTTTCCTTTGGAGATTTGGCTCAATTTGCTTTTTATGATCCTCTTTTTAAGGCTGGAAAGCTTATCTGTGAACAAAATTCCTTCAATATGGTCATATTCATGCTGAATAACCCTCGCCGCTAAACCTGTGTATTCTTCTTTGTAGGTGTTGAATTCAGCATCCTGGTATTCAATCACTATATCAGGTTTTCTGAAGACGTCTTCTCTTATTTCGGGAATGCTCAGGCAACCCTCGTTAAAAGCCCATTCTTCCCCTTCTTCTTCAATTATTTTAGGGTTGATGAAGACCCTGCGAAGGTTCTTTAATTGTTCCTTTTCAGCTTCATCCAGCTCTTCATCTTCTGCAAAAGGCGCGGGGTCTATAACAAACATCCTTAAAGGCAGTCCCACCTGTGGCGCGGCCAGGCCAACTCCATAGGCATTGTACATGGTGTCCCACATGCTGTTCACAAGTTCATCCAGTTTTGGGTAATCTTCAGGAATGTCCTTTGCTTTTTTCCTTAAAACAGGATCTCCATAAGCTACAATAGGTAAAATCATCTTCTAATGTTTATTGTTAAAGGTCTATTATAATAACCTTCTATACTTATCTGTTATTTGTTTTCTCTGCTGTTCGGCGGGAAGAAACGAAAATAGCAGTTAATTCTCGTCCTTCCTGTAATGTTGATTCAAATTCCATGCCTGTTGCCAAACCTTCTTCTTTAAGAAATTCCATCCAGAAAACACATTCATCAGCCTCTTCTACAACAATGCTTAACTTTGAAATAAAAGCTTTTTTACTCTGGGCCAGGCTTGCAGCTCTGTAATTTGCCGCTACTGAAGTTGAGGATCTTATCAACTGGTGCTTAATATGCCTTCCCAAAGCAGATTCAGGCAGGGATACAGCAATTTTTACACACAAATGGGCAAAATCTTTTGAACGTAGTTTTAGATCTTTCTGCATTAACAATTAATTTCCCTACTAAACCTTAGGCCTTTATCATTAATCATTTATAAAGATAGCTTTGTAAAATAATCGTAGCGCTTATCTCGTCTACCAGGGCTTTATCTCGCCTTTTTTTCTTCTTCATTCCACTATCTATCATACTCTGAAATGCCATTTTTGAAGTAAAACGCTCATCTACCCTCTTCAACTCCATCTGCGGAAATTTTTCAGCGAATTGCTGCAAAAATTTCTGAATTAAAACTTCACTCTCTGAAGCTGAATAATTCATTTGCTTTGGTTCTCCCACCAAAACTAATTCTACATTTTCCTGCTGAAAATATTTTTCCAGAAAAGGCAGCAATTCTTTAGTAGGCACAGTAGTAAGGCCAGATGCGATAATCTGCATCTCATCTGTAACCGCAACTCCCGTTCGCTTTACACCATAATCCAAAGCTAAAATTCTAGGCATATTAGAAATTTCTGCAAAGGTAAGGTTTATATCCCTATGCCCCTAAAAATTGGACATAAGCTGTTATATTTGCTAAAAAATTTTCAGAATGGACCAATTAGAAGCTAAAATAACAGAAGCCTGGGAAAACCGGGACTTACTAAAAAATAAAGAAACTACCGATGCTATCCGGGAGGTAATAGAACTGCTGGACCAGGGAAAACTTAGAACAGCCCAGCCTACTGCCGATGGCTGGCAGGTAAATGAATGGGTGAAAAAAGCCGTGGTACTATATTTTCCCATTCAGAAGATGGAAACTTTGGAAGCAGGAATTTTTGAATATCACGATAAAATGCCCCTGAAAAAAGGTTATAAAGAAAAAGGAATCCGGGTGGTACCAAATGCTGTGGCGCGTCATGGCGCTTATATCTCCAGCGGCGTGATCATGATGCCCAGCTATGTGAATATTGGTGCTTACGTAGATGAAGGCACTATGGTAGATACCTGGGCCACCGTGGGTAGTTGTGCCCAGATTGGCAAAAATGTGCATTTAAGCGGCGGCGTTGGAATTGGTGGTGTTTTGGAACCTTTGCAGGCCGCACCGGTTATTATTGAAGATAATGCTTTTCTTGGCTCAAGAAGTATCGTGGTTGAAGGCATAAGGGTTGAGAAGGAAGCTGTGCTTGGAGCCAACGTGGTGCTTACCGGCTCTACTAAGATTATTGACGTAACGGGAGATGAGCCTAAACAATTTAAAGGTTATGTTCCGGCAAGATCTGTGGTTATTCCGGGAAGCTACACTAAAAAATTTCCGGCGGGAGAGTACCAGGTGCCCTGCGCTTTAATTATTGGAAAAAGGAAGGAAAGCACCAATAAGAAAACCTCTCTTAATGAAGCATTAAGAGAATATGATGTTGCGGTATAAGAGCCCCCTCTAACTCCCCCTAAGGGGGAGAATAAACAACAGCTACTAAAATAATTAAAAGGTTCCTCCTTTCGAGGAATTTAGGAAGGGATGAAATTACTCGTAATACAGCAGAAAATGATTGGGGATGTGCTTACATCCTCAATCCTCTTTGAAGCCCTTCGAAAAAAGTTTCCTGAGGCAGAGCTGCATTATCTTATTCAGCCCCATACCCTTCCGGTTGTTCAAAACAATCCCTTTATTGATAAATTTATTCTCTACAACCCCAAACTCAATAAAAACCCGGTAAAATTCCTTCAATTTGTAAATCGCATCAGGCAGGAAAATTATACAGATGTTATAGATGTATATTCCAAAATAAGCACGGGGATCATTTCATTATTTTCAGGAGCAATTTCCAGGCTGAGTTATCAGAAAAATTATACCAGCCATTTCTACACACAAACATTTCAGCATATAAAAAATCCGGCGACCTGTGCGGGCCTTGCCATAGAAAACCGGATGCAGTTTCTGCAGGCGCTTCATAAGGATTTTCCTATGCACGCCCGCCCAAAAATATACCTGAACCAATTTCAGAAAGAAAAAGCTGCTAATCATCTTGAAGAAGGCGGGATTTGCCATAAAAATTCTCTTATCATGTGCGGAATTGTGGGAAGCTCCGGGAACAAAAGTTATCCTCCTGCTTATATGGCCAAAATACTGGATACAGTGGTAAAACAGGTAAAGGATGGTCAGATTTTGCTCAATTATTCTCCGTCACAGGAAAAAGAAGCCTTAGCCATTTATGATCTTTGTTCTGCGGGAACCAGATCAAAGATTTTTTTAAAGCTTTATGCCAGTGAACTCAAAGATTTTATCGCGAATTGTGCCAACTGTGATATTTTTATAGGAAATGAAGGTGGAGCGGCAAACATTGCCAAAGCACTTACAATTCCTACTTTCTCCATACATTCTCCTTCTATAAAAAAGAATTACTGGGGAATCTACTGTAATGATAAGGATAAAGTTTCTGTTCATCTGGAAGATTACAAACCGGAACTTTTTCAGAATAAAAAAGAAAAGGAAATCAGGGCTAAAAACCGCAAATTTTATAAATTATTCAAGCCGGAACTAATAGAACCAAAGCTGGAATCTTTTCTTAAAAATCTTGATCTATGAATTACCGCTTCCTTA
The DNA here is from genome assembly GCF_031846485.1 of Autumnicola tepida. Lineage (NCBI taxonomy): Bacteria > Pseudomonadati > Bacteroidota > Flavobacteriia > Flavobacteriales > Flavobacteriaceae > Autumnicola > Autumnicola tepida. The sequence continues at coordinate 11,798 of NZ_JAVRHQ010000018.1, read as the reverse complement.
TCTACATTAGTTATTCCTATGCTTTTCCTATAGGAGAACCCCTGGAAGAGGAAATTCTCAGGAGAGGTTATGAAGTAAAATGGTTTGCCGATGAGGAGGAAACAAGGAGGAAATTTAGTAATGAGAAAGAAGTGGTGCCGGACATTCGGGAAGCCATTAGGTACCAGCCACATATTGTTTTAAGTATTACAGACAGCATTGCCGATTTTATTCCTGGAATTAAAGTTCAGATTTTTCATGGTTTCTTGGCTAACAAACATAGTTTCAAAAAAGGTCATTTCAGAATTAGAGGATTTTTTGACTTGTACTGCACTCAAGGACCTTCTACCACAGAACCATTCAAGAAGTTACAGAAGAAACACAAACATTTTGAGGTTATAGAAACAGGTTGGTCTAAAGTAGATCCTTTATTCCCAATAGAGAAAAATTCTACAGAAAAACCTGTAATTTTGATCTCTTCGACCTTCTCCCCTAAATATAGCCTGACATATGTAGAAGAGGTCATAAATGAAATAAAAAGATTATCTAAAAAAGGAAAATGGGAATTCAAGGTCGTTTTACATCCAAAATTGGCTAAGGATAAGATAGAAATTTTCAAGTCTATTCAAAATGAAAATCTTACTTATTATGACACCACAGATATAATACCGCTCTTTAAACAGGCAGATATTATGTTTTCTGATACAACTTCTGCAATCACCGAGTTTATACTTCAGAAAAAACCTGTAGTAACTTTTAAAAATAATAAGCCAGGAGAGCACCTTATTAATATTACTAAAGTTGTCGAAATTGAAGATGCCATTTCCAAAGCTTTAAACAGTCCGCAACCTCTTATGGAAGCAATTCAGGATTATATTGATGTTACTCACCCTTATTACGATGGTAATTCAAGCCAACGTGTGATTAATAGTTGTATCGATTTTTTAAATAGCGATAGATCCCATCTGAAAAAGAAACCTCTTAATTTAATTAGGAAATTCAAGGTTAGAAGAAAACTTGGTTTTTATCGCTCAAAACATAATGGAAACCTCCTACAATAAAACATTGAAAACTAATTTTGCAATTTTCAGCATTGAAATGGAGAAGTTATTTTAACTTGTTAGATTTTACAGACTTTTTGTGCCATTCAAAATCTGAAAATTAGACTTAGTATAGAAAAAATTAATTCTTATTCCAGGAAGCTATTTAAACTCTTATCGAATGACAGAACCTGTAGAAAATATTCAAGTTGATGCCGTTATAACCTGGGTCAACGGAAACGACAAAAACTGGCAGGGAAAAATCAATGCTTATTCTGAAAAGAAAATAAATTTCTCTTCTGAAAATCACCTTAAACGATATAATTCCATTGGGGAAATTGACATTGCGATTAAGTCTATAATTAAGTTTGCTCCATTTATTAGGAATATTTTCTTAGTTACCGATAATCAGTCGCCTGACTCCTTCGATTCTCTAAAATCCTTAGCTCAGGAAAAAAGTATAAACTTAGAACTGGTTGATCATAAAGTTATCTTTCACGGATATGAAGAATATTTACCCACCTTCAACTCGTCCTCTATTATCTCTATGTTATTTAGAATACCCAACTTATCTGAGCACTTTATCATTTTAAATGATGATTTTTTTATCATGAAAGAAGTATCGGTAAATGATTTCTTTATTAATGGAGAACCCATTATAAGAGGTAAATGGCAACATTTTAATGAAAATAGAACATTAAGAAAATTCTACCGTGAAATTTTGACTTTTTTAAACATTCCTATAAAAAACGGCAAAATCAGTTTTAAGGAGCGTCAACAAAATAGCGCGAAATTAGCCCAAATGGATAAATATGTCAGGCGTTTTCACACTCCGGTTAGTGTAAGAAAATCGACCCTAATGAACTTCTTTAAAAAGGATCCTACTTTACTTAGAAATAACATAAAACACAGGTTTAGAAATAAAAATCAATTTCTTATATCTTCATTATCTGAGCATTTAGAAATAAAAAACGGCACTTATCGTCACCAGAAGTCTTCACAATTAACATACTTTCGATCGTACAAAAATTTATGGTTGACTAAGTTAAAGTTGGAGCGGTTTAAAAAAGACGAGAATAAACTGTTCATCACATTTCAAAGTTTGGATATGGCAAATGATAAAATCCTGGACTACATATTATCTTGGATAGAATCAAGATTAAGTAAAAATTAAGATGTTACTGATCATAAAGTAAAAAAACAGCTTTTATACCTGTAAAAATTAGAATATTTTAATAAACTCTAGATTTTTTAAGCTGTTAGAGTAACTAGAAAAGCATTAATAATTCTTTAATTTCTAAAATTTTTAAATTCTAAATGGAAAATCTCACTGCAATAATAAAAGGAAAACAAGTGCCCCAGGGAAAAATTAAGGTGAGTGGTGCAAAGAACTCCGCTACCCGGTTATTAGCTGCATCCCTTATTGCGGATGAGGAGGTGAGACTAGAAAATTTTCCTACTGAACTTGTGGATGCAAACCACAAATTCGATTTTATAAGAGCATGTGGTGGACGGGTAGAGGTAAACAGGAAAGAGGAAACTGTTCTTGTTGACCCTACTCTTTTGGAAGACAAACTACTCAATGATTATAACTATCCAATTCGAACCACTTATCTATTGGTACCCGGATTGTTAAAAAAATCGAGTAATGCAAAAATACCATATCCTGGAGGTTGCAAGATTGGTGATAGGGGCTATGATCTTCATATTATGGTTTGGGAACGATTGGGTGCAAAAGTTGTCGAAAAACAGGACTACATTGAAGTTAGTGCCAAAATGGGTTTAAAAGCAGGTGAAATTGATTTTCCTATCACAACTATAGGTGGGACTGAAAGTGCACTGATTTGTTCTTCAATAGCTGAAGGAACAACAATAATCAAAAATGCCTATATATCGCCAGAGGTAGAAGACCTTATCAAATTTCTGAGAACTCTTGGAGTAAAGATTAAAGTAATCGGGAATAGCTTTATAGAGGTTACGGGAAAAGATTATTTGCAAGGTTCCATATTTCAGGTAATGCCCGATAGAATTGAAGCCCTTACCTGGATTGTGTACGGAGTGTTGTCCAAAGGAGATATCACTATAGAAGATGTTCCATTTAATACAATGGAGATACCACTTCGGCACCTCAAGGAAGCAGGAATTGATTTTTATAAAAATAGCCGGAATATACATATTTCACCCAATTGTTTAGTAAACGGAGCTATACAACCATTTGAATTAGCCACAGGAACTCATCCTGGTATTATATCTGATATGCAGCCATTTTATGTCCTTTTAGGATTACATGCAGATGGAATTAGTAGAATATTTGATTACCGGTATCCGAAAAGATTAAAATACTGTGAAGAACTAATAAAAATGTATCCAGACAAGGTTGATTGGGAAACAGGTAAGATTACTACTAAGGGCAGCAAAAATACCGTCCCAGTCAGTGCAACGGTGGTTTCTACAGATTTAAGAGGAAGCATGGCCTTGGTGTTAGGAGCTTTACTCGCCGAAGGTGAATCCACCATCAACAAGGTTGAAATGGCTCTTAGAGGTTATAACAATCTTCAGGAAAAATTGCAAAAATTAGGGGTGGAAATAAATATTGAAGGTTAATTGTAAAGAACAATCAATGATAATCACTAATGATCAGGAACTCAAGCTTTATAACAGTTATAGAGTAGCATCACGATGTAGAAGAGCATTCTTCCCCGAAACTGAAAAAGATTTTGTGACGATTTACAGGAATTATGCTGATAGAAAAAAAGTTATTCTGGGAGGAGGTTTCAATGTTATTCTGTCAAAACCATTTTATGAAGAAGATTTTATTATAATAGGTCCGGCTTTTTCCAGCTCCAATATTATTGATGAAACAATTGTTGAAGCGGAAGCCGGGTTAGATATGAAATCCCTTAGCGAACTTGCAAAAGCTAATTCTCTTGTGGGTCTGGAAATATTTTATGATATACCTAGTTCTTTAGGAGGGGCTGTTGTAATGAATGCAGGAGCCAGTGGAATTGAAATAAAGGATGTACTAACAAAAGTTCGCTACTTAGATTTAAAAGATTTACAGATAAAGGAAATTTTAAATGAAGAGATTGGGTTCGAATACCGTAATAGCTTTTTTCAGCGAAACTTAGATAAAATTATCCTGAAAGTATGGTTACGTTTAAAAAACGGAGATCCTGCTAAAATCCAACAGGACATGGAGAGGATCAAAGAAAGTCGATGGGCAAAACAACCAAAAGATTTTCCAAATGCAGGTAGTGTATTTAAGAGGCCTAGGGGATATTATGTTGGAACCATGATAGAAGAACTGGGTCTTAAAGGCTTATCAATCGGTGGCGCACAAGTCTCTGAAAAACATGCAGGTTTTATTGTTAATTACAATAACGCTTCTGGACAGGATATAATAAAATTAATTAACGTTATTCAGGAAAAGGTTTGGGAAAATTATCAGGTTAAATTAGAGGTGGAACAACGAATAATTTAAGGTTTAGAATTTAGATGAGCGCAAAAAATAAGCAGCAGAGTGTAAAATTTTGAAAGAATTTCTTAAAAAATAATGAAGAGATGTATGATTCTTGACCTGAAAAAATCATTTCTCTAATTTTTTCAATCGTCAATTGAAGCAGTCTAATTCCTCTTCAATCTATTTTTAAGCCTGGTTTTTTTAACTCGCTTAGCAAAAAACACCTGATTATAATGCCACATCTGCTCAAAAACTTCCGCAGCAGGTTGGTTGATGATTTTAGCATATTCATGAGCCATAATCTCGTACACCGCCTTCTCTCTTGATAGCCGCTCAAAGTTGCGGAGTCTTTCGGTATAGCTCAATTCTTTAAAATTCATCCTATTTAGATCAACAAGATAAAACTGAAAGTTGTCATTTTTAATTTGGATCAGGGTATTTCCCGGGGAATGATCTAAAAATTCAATATTTTTTTCATGTAGCTCATGAGTAAAATGAGTAAAAGCCCGCAGAATTTCTTCATGCCCCTCCTTTTCAGTATCCAGATCTCTAAAGGTCAAATCGTAATGAAGCTGTTCACTCACATAAAAGCTCTTCAATAAAACCATTGGCGTAACTTCTTCGGCGTAGGCTACAGGAGCCGGGGTATTTATTCCTCTATTTATAAGTTCCTGAGCATAATAGAAGGATCTTTCGGCTTTTGATTTCCTGAAGAAGCGGTAGGCAATTTTGTTGACAGCATTGGGAACTTTAAAAGATTTGATGTTCAATTCCTTCTCATCAAGGGACACTGCTTTAATAATATTTCTTTTGCCTGGACCAATTTTGCGCCCTTCCTTTTCAAAGTTGTCAAGAGCCTTAAAAATTTCTTCTTTATTAGAAGAATATGCTTCATCTATGATTACTTTCATATTTTTTCCCGAAATTTTCAGCAAAGTTACCTTTTTGAGTTTGCATTAACTTTAAGCTTCAGAAATTATAGCTTTTTTTTTACCACTATAATCTTTCAAGGCTTACAATTTTCGGTGAATCTGTAAAATAAGTAAATCCAAAGCGCAAGCAAACCCGGCCAATTCAGGTTGCGGAATTAATCCTCTCATACCTTCCAAAAATGGCAGATTAAATAACTATTTTGGCACTCATTTGCCGTTCAATTCAATTACAGAAAAGATTTATTATACCTTCGCAAATATAACCATTGCTTCAACGAAAAAGAGAAAGACCTAATGAAAATCCTTCATTTATCTGCAGTTAGAAGTTGGGGCGGCGGGGAAAAACATATCGAAAACCTGTGCCTGGAAATGGCTGAGCACCATCCGGAAGCGACCAATATTGTATTGTGCAGGAAAGGTGACCTTTTTGAGCAAAGCCTGCAAAAGCAAAATATCAGGCATTGCACTTCTCCCGTTTTTACCAATTTCGACTTTCGGTACGCCTTAAAAATAATGGTGGTTTGCAGAAAGGAAGATATTGATATTATACATATTCATGATCCCAAAGCCCTTGCACTGGCCATTGCTGCAGATAAATTCACCAATCTCCCACCTTTTATTTTCAGCAAAAAAACTTCCTTTCCCATCAAAAACAGGAAAAGCACGCTATACAAATACAATTATCCTAAAATACGGCGCATCTTGTGTGTTTCAGAAGAAAGCAAAAAAGTAATGTCCGGTATTGTTGAGGAATTTAAACTGAAGCAAATATATCACGGTTTCAGGCCGCAACGGGAAAAACAGCTTCTAAAACCGGAAGTAATAAGGAAAACCTTAAAAATTCCTGAGGGGAAAAAAATTATAGGCAATATCGCTAATCATACCTGGCCGAAAAATCTTGAAACTTTCCTGAAAGTGGCGCACCACCTCATCCATAAAAATGACCGCAAAGATGTGCATTTTGTTCAAATTGGTGGTTTTGACAGGGAAACTCCGGGGCTTCAAAAAAAACTGAAAGAACTAAGGCTGGAAGAACATCTAAACTTCTATGGATTTCTACCTGACGCCTCTTCCTGTTTGCCCGCTTTTGATGTTTTAATCCTCACTTCCAAAAGTGAAGGTTTACCAAATGTGATTTATGAAGCTGCTTTTCATAAAATTCCCATTGTTTCCACAAATGTTGGCGGAATTCCCGAAATTGTGAGCCATATGGAAAATGGGCTTTTAGCCGATGCTTTTAATGCTGAAAAGCTTGCTGAACAGATCATCTTTATGTTAGAAAATAAAGAAACAGCAAAAACTTTTACTGAAGCGGCTCATAAGAACCTGCTGAAAAATTTCACCACTAAACAAATGGCCAGGGAAACCCTGCAAGAATATAAAGACGTATTAAATGAAAGACGAATTTAAAACTGAAATACAGGAAACCATCAAAGTTCTCAAACGCGGCGGCACAATACTTTACCCTACTGATACTGTTTGGGGAATTGGGTGCGATGCAACAAATCCCGATGCCATAGATAAAGTTTTTCAACTGAAAAAAAGAAGTGAATCCAAATCGCTTATTTGCCTGGTTTCCGATTTTAAAATGCTGAATGAATACATAGAAAATGTCCCTGAAGTTGCTTATGACATTCTCAAGTATGCCAGTAAACCTACCACCATTATTTACGATGATCCCATTAGAGTGGCTGAAAATCTTATCGCTGAAGATAATTCCCTTGCTATAAGGGTGACAAAGGATAAATTTTGCAAAGAATTGACCAGAAGGTTCAGGAGGCCTTTGGTTTCTACTTCGGCAAATATTAGTGGACAAAAAACCCCGGAATCCTTCTCTCAAATCAGCCCGGAAATTTTAAAAGGTGTGGACTATGTAGTAAATTTGCAGCAGTCAAAAAAATCCGCTAAACCCTCAGCAATTATTAAGTTAAGCAACGATGGTAAGGTAAAAGTGGTAAGAAAATAATTTTTTTACCACGAATTTATTTTAAGCGAAAGCAAACCTCCCAGGTCTTTAAAACCTGGGAGGTTTCTTCAAACATATATTCGTTATTCGTGTTTAAATTTTAAAAAGAATCCCAAGTAGTGAAAAATTATAAAGAAGCCTTACAACACGAAATTTTCAAGGTGATTTCCCTTGCTGCTGAAGAATTAGAAGTAGAAAGTTATGTAATTGGCGGTTTTGTTAGAGACCACCTTTTACAGCGGGGAGATCCCAAAGACATCGATGTGGTTGCTGTGGGAAGCGGCATTGAACTTGCTAAAAAAGTGTCGGAATTGCTACCTCATAAACCAAAGGTTCAGGTTTTTAAAAATTATGGCACAGCCATGCTGCGCGCCTTTAATATGGAAATTGAATTTGTGGGTGCCAGGAAAGAGAGCTATCGCGAACACAGCCGCAATCCCATTGTGGAAAATGGTTCCCTGCAAGACGACCAGAACCGGCGCGATTTTACCATTAATGCCCTTGCTCTTAGCCTGAATAAAGAAAATTTTGGTGATCTTCTCGATCCGTTTGGCGGATTTCAGGATTTGAAATCCCAAATCATCCGGACACCGCTGGACCCGGACGTTACCTATTCTGACGATCCCCTGCGCATGCTTCGCGCAATACGTTTTGCCTCCCAGCTCAATTTCAAAATTGAAAAAGAATCCCTGGACGCGATCAGGAAAAACAGGAGCCGCATCAAGATCATTTCAAAAGAACGTATTGTAGAAGAACTGAATAAAATCCTTCTTTCAGAAAAACCTTCCATAGGCTTTGCGCTGCTTCATAAAACAAAACTCTTAAAACTAATCCTGCCGGAACTTACCGCTCTTGAAGGAATAGATGAAATTGAAGGCCAGCGGCATAAAGATAACTTTTGGCATACGTTGGAAGTTGTGGATAATATTTCAGAAAATACCGATGATCTCTGGCTGCGTTGGGCTGCGCTCTTACATGACATTGGCAAAGCGCCAACAAAGAAATTCCATAAGAAAATAGGCTGGACTTTTCACGGGCATGAATTTGTAGGCGCCAAAATGGTTTTTAAACTATTTAAGCGAATGAGGTTGCCGTTAAATGACAAAATGAAATTTGTCCAAAAAATGGTATTAATGAGCTCCCGCCCTATCGCCATTGTAGATGATAATACCACAGATTCGGCAGTACGCCGCCTCGTATTTGATGCCGGTGATAATATTGAAGACCTCATGACGTTGTGTGAAGCCGATATTACCACGAAGAATCCCAGGCGTTTTAACCGCTACCACAATAACTTTAAAATTGTAAGGCAAAAAATAAAAGAAGTTGAAGAACGAGACCATATTCGCAATTTTCAGCCGCCGGTAAGTGGAGAAGAGATAATGGAAACATTCAACCTCAAACCTTCGAGGGAAGTGGGGCTTATTAAAGACGCCATTAAGGAAGCTATTCTGGAAGGAGAAATTCCCAACGAATATGATGCCGCCCGCAACTTTATGCTGAAAAGAGGCGAAAAGCTGGGATTAAAACCAGTGAGTAGTGAGCAAAATTAAAACTTCAGCTGAAAAAGTGTATCGAAAATCTGTAAAAATAGCGCTCGTCCTGGTTTATCTGGTGATCATTGCCGGGGCGGTAGTAAGAATGACGGGTTCCGGAATGGGCTGCCCGGACTGGCCAAAATGCTTCGGCTATTACATCCCTCCTACTGAAGAATCTGAACTTTTATTTCAGCCGCAAAAAGAATACAGAGAAGGGCAGGTAATTATTGTGGATGAAAGCCTGAAAATGGCTGCATCAGACTTTACTTCTTCCGCAGAATATAATCCCGAAAACTGGGAGAATTACACCAAACATGATTACGCTATTTTTAATCCAATCCATACCTGGGTAGAATATATTAACAGGTTGGCAGGCGCACTGGCAGGTTTCGCGGTACTGATAATGGCAGTTTTGTCTTTCCGGAAATGGAAGTCAAAAAAAAGAATTCCCCTTCTTTCCTGGCTTACTGTTTTTCTTATGGGCTTTCAGGCGTGGCTGGGGGCAACTGTGGTATACTCCGTTTTAGCACCGGCCAAAATCACCATTCACATGCTCATGGCTTTACTTATTGTTGCCATCCTGCTTTATCTCATCTATATTTCTTCTGAAAAAAACAGGGAACACTTCAGCAAAAACAGTTTTAAAAATCTGCTCATTTTTGCCATAATTCTCACCCTGGTGCAGGTAGCAATAGGCACACAGGTACGGCATTTTATAGATGAACAGGTAAGAAGCTTAGGATATGGCACCGAAGATTTATGGCTTCAAAATCCAAATTTCACCTTCTATTTTCATCGTTCTTTTTCATTGCTCGTCCTGCTGATTAATTTTTTACTTTGGTGGCAAAACAGGAAATTCGGTTTAAATTTTTCTAAAATTAACTGGATTGTCTTTTTGATCCTGTGCGAGATCGCCACCGGTATAGCCATGTTCAATTTCCACTTCCCTTACCTTAGTCAGCCTTTGCACCTGGTTATTGCATCGCTGTTTTTTGGAGTACAGTTCTATATGTTAATGGAATGCCTTCATGCCCCTAAAAACTACAAAAGTTCGTAACTTTGCAACCTAAAATTTACAGCTATGGTTTATAGATTTAGAGTGATTCTTGATGCAGAGGAAGACGTTTTTAGAGACATAGAGCTGCTGCAGGACAGCACCCTGGAAGACCTCCACAATACCATCGTACAATCTTTTGGTTTTGATGGTACAGAGATGGCTTCTTTTTATGCAAGTGATGAAGACTGGAACCAGGGAGAAGAATTTTCTCAGTTTGACATGGGCGGGGAAGTTCGCCTTATGAACGAAACCAGCCTGGATAGTATACTTTCTGAAGATGACACCAGATTGATCTATGTTTACGACTTCTTTAATATGTGGACTTTTTTAGTGGAATTAGCTGAAATTGCCGAACCGGAAGACACTATAGACTACCCAAACCTGATGTTTGTACACGGACAGATTCCTGCCAATGCCCCGGAAAAAGAGTTTGTTGCTGAAGAGGAAGAAGGAAGTGCCGATTTTGATGATGATTTTGACATTGACGATTACGACAACCTCTCCTTTGATGAAAACTGGAATTAGCCATAAGCCCTTTCCAGCATCTATACGCAGCTTTATAGTTTTCATCTAAAATTTTCAAAAACATTTACAATTTGTGTTTGGCAGAAAAGGAAAACCCATTTGTAAATTGAAGTTTTCAACAAATTCTCTGAACCTTTTTTTTAAATTACAGCCTTAATTTTTCACTTTTCACTTATAACTTTTAACCTTTCGACTTTTAATGATCAACCTTTTTAATGCCCAAATTGAATCGCTTTCCATTCACCGAGTAGGAAACAAGAGCAGGAATGAGGGAATATTCCTTTCTGCCAGTCCTTATAACCTGGAAGATGAAATTAAACCGCTTATCAAGGAATTTTTCCTGAAATCTTTCCGGGAAAAGGAAGAAAACTATTACCATTTTGTTCATGAAGCAGATTTGGAATTCAACGAACTCTATAATTTCGCAAACGCTGTTTTTGATAGTTCGGACCGGATCCATGAAGTTTCTAAAAAGATAACAACCTTGTTATTCGAACAATCTTCTCACCCTCACATCAAAAGCGGGGAAGTATATGTGGTTTATTTTGACAACATGCAGCTGGACAATGAGAAAATGCCTGCTATTGGTATCTTTAAATCTGAATTAAAGCATGATTTTCTTCAGTTTGAAGAAAAAGGAAGCGTGCTGGATATGATCGTACAGCAGGGAATTAACCTCAACAAACTGGACAAAGGAGCCTTGATTTTTAATAAAAACAGGGCTGAAGGTTATAAGATCCTTTCAGTGGATTCTAACCGATATGATACGAAATACTGGCTGGAGAATTTTCTGGGCGTAGATGTGCTGGCAGATGAAAACTTCAATACCAAAAATTACCTCAACTTCTGTAAGAATTTCGCTAAAGACGTGGTTTTACCTGCGGAAGATAAAAAAGAAGAAGTCATGTTTATGAACCGGAGTATGGATTACTTCGCTAAAAATGACAAGTTTGAAGAAAGCAACTTCCTGAATTCCGTAATTGATAATCCGCAGCTGGTACCGGAATTCCAGAATTATAAAGTTGAAAAAGCTCCGAAATATAAGATCGAAGATTTATCAGATTTTCCTATCGCCAACACTGCCGTAACTGCCGCCCGTAAGAAAATCAAAAATGTGATAAATTTAGACACCAATATCCAGATTAAAATGGATTTCGTTAATCCGGAATCTGCTGAAAAATTCGTGGAAAAAGGATGGGATGAAGAAAAACAGATGTATTATTACCTGGTTTATTTTAATAAGGAGGAAAAAAGCTGATTTTTAGTGAAGAGTGGGGAGTGGGGAGTGGAAAGTGGGAAGT
>NZ_JAVRHQ010000017.1:0-90174 GCF_031846485.1 Autumnicola tepida | reverse complement strand
AAAGTTAATGAGCTAAAGAGGCAATGATTTCTTCTAAAAAATCTTCAAAAAAACTCAAAGCTCTGAACAACCAACTCCGAACTTCATTCAACCCACAACCGGCAACAATAAAAATTCAAAATTTATCATTTAAAGTTATAGAATAAGGAGAGAGGAAATCAGAATTTGTGAAACATTCAAAGCATGCTGAAGCTTAAATAAACCGGCCTATCGAAGGTTTATCGTAAAATTTGAAATGAAGGCACCGTAAAATTTTATGCTGTTTGAGCTGTGCAGATATAAGTATTTAAGAACGGTATGACAGCGAGTTCATAAAATTTAGGTGTCGAATGAAAAATTTAGATAAAACTTCGTAAGCCTTGATTTTTTGTTTCTTTTTCATCTAAGGAAAAAGAAAGAGTAAAGGCTTAAAAAGATGGGAAATGAGTAATTTAAATTAGTTCACAGCTGCGTCTCAAATTCTGTTAAACCCCGGCCTTATGTTATCTTCCCTTGAAAAATGGGATGGGCTTTTGTTACAGGTATGAAGTTAGAAATACGAGGTACGAAGTTAAAGTTAAGGATAAATGAATAATCAATAATGGAGAATGTGCAATGTGATTTGTGGATAGAAAAGGTGAAGAGTGGAAAGTGAAAAGTTCGGAGTTAAAAAAGTTAATGAGCTAAAGAGGCAATGATTTCTTCTAAAAAATCTTCAAAAAAACTCAAAGCTCTGAACAACCAACTTCGAATTTCAACCATTCAAAATTTATCATTCAAAATTAAAAAATAGTGGAGAGAGGAAAGTTTAAAGTTACCTCCCAACTTCAAACATCCCATAACAGATAACAAAATAGAGAGCGAAACAATTCAAAATTTAGAATTTATCATTTAAAATAAATCATTAAAGAGACAGGAATTAAGAACCAGGATTTTTTAACTCCGAATTTTCTTTAATCTACAACCGATAACATTTCAAAATTCATCATTCAAAATTAAAAAATAGTGGAGAGAGGAAAGTTTAAAGTTTTATCCCAACTCCCCAACTTTAAACATCCCATAACAGAAAACAGAATAGAGAGCGAAACAATTCAAAATTTAGAATTTATCATTTAAAATAAATCATTAAAGAGACAGGAATCAAGAACCAGGATTTTTAAAACCTACAACCCACAACAGAAAGATGTACCTAAACTGCCATACCTACTATTCCCTGCGCTACGGCACTTTTCCCGTGGAAGCTTTATGTGAGCTGGCGATTAAGAATAAGGTAAAGGCCCTGGCGGTGACCGATATTAACAATACTTCAGCCTGTCTGGAATTTTTAAAAATTGCTCCTGAATTTGATATTACTCCTTTGGTTGGAATCGATTTCAGGAATGGTGTGGAACAGCAGTATGTGGGAATTGCCAGAAACAATGAAGGTTTCAGGCAGCTGAATGAACACCTTTCCCATCACCTTCATGCTGGAAAAAATTTTGAAACCGAGGCTCCGCAATTGTCTGACTGTCAGATCATTTATCCTCTTGAGAAAATCCTTTCCCGGAAAAAGAAAAATTTCAGGGAAAATGAATTTATCGGGATTTCTACAGAAAGCCTTCGGAAACTGCAATTTTCGGAATATAGAAAATTAAAAGACAAACTGGTGCTGCTGCAAAGCGTCAGCTTCCGCAGTAAAAAAGATTACAACGCCCACCGGCTGCTACGGGCAATTGATAATAACACCTTGCTCAGCAAACTTCCCGAAAGTGAACAGGGATCTTTTTCCCACCAGATGCTCCCGCAGAAGAAATTAGAAGCCCAATTTGAAGAATTCCCGCACATTCTGGAAAATACCCGAAAGCTGATGCAGGCCTGCCAGGTAAGTTTTGAATTCGGGAGGGGGCAAAACAGGAATTTACGGGTCCTGGGAAAGAATAAAGGTGAAGATGAGGTACGTTTGCGTACCCGGTGTTACGAAAAACTCCCCAAGCGTTATCCCAATGCCGGGCAGGAAGTGTATGAGCGGGTGGAGAAAGAACTTTCCGCGATTATAAAACTGGGCTTTGTTTCTTATTTTTTGATCAACCTGGAAATTGTGGACTACGCGAAATCCCGAAATTATCCGGTGATAGGGCGGGGGAGCGGCGCCAATTCTATCGTGGCCTATATTATTGGCATTACCAATGTAGATCCCATTGAGCTCGATCTGTATTTTGAACGCTTTATAAATGCCAATCGCAAATCCCCTCCCGATTTCGATATCGATTTTTCCTGGAAACACCGCAACGATGTAACGGCGCATATATTTGAAACTTATAGCCATACCGCGCTTATGGGCACTTATGTAACCTTTAAACCCCGGGCGGTCGCGCGGGAGTTGGGAAAGGTTCTTGGTTTGCCCAAAGAGGAAATTGACAAGCTCTCTGCCGGATATTTTAATTATAAGGAGCTGGACGAACTGGAAAAATTGGTAATAAGATACAGTGCTTTAATTGAAGGTTTTCCCAATTACCTGAGCGTACATTCCGGCGGAATTCTTATTCTGAATGAGGACGTGCATCACTATGCCGGCACTTTTCTCCCGCCCAAAGGTTTTCGCACCATCCAGATTGATATGAATATTGCTGAAGAAGTGGGCATACATAAATTTGATATTCTGGCCCAGCGCGGACTCTCAAAAATCACCGATGCCATTGAAATTATTAAGCGCAACCAGCCAGCCGCTTGCATTGAGGATATGGAGAATGTATCGGTTTTTAAGAAAGATCCCGCAATTAACGATTTGCTGAAAGTGGGCGATTGTATGGGCGTTTTTTATGTGGAATCCCCCGCCATGCGCGGGCTGCTTACCAAACTGCAGACCGATAATTATGAAAACCTGGTGGCAGCCAGTTCGGTAATCAGGCCGGGGATTTCCAGTGCGGGCATGAAGGAGGAATTCATTAAACGCCATCGCGATCCTGAACGCAGGAAACAGGCACATCCGGTAATGTATAAAATTATGCCTGATACTTACGGGGTGATGGTGTATCAGGAAGATGTGATGAAAGTCGCTTATCGCTTTGCCGGCCTGGATTTAGATGATGCCGATGTGTTGCGGCGGGGAATGAGCGGCAAAAAAACTTCAGGAGAACAAATGCAGAAAATTGAACAAACCTTCAGGGAGAATTGCAAACAAAAAGGCTATTCCGAAGAACTTACCACAGAGGTGTGGGAGCAGATTTCGTCTTTTGCCGGGTATGCTTTTCCGAAGGGCCATTCCGCTTCCTATGCGGTAGAGAGTTACCAGAGCCTTTATTTAAAAAAGTATTTTCCGCTGGAATTTATGGTGGCCGCGCTTAATAACGGCGGGGGCTTTTACACTGTGGAAACCTATCTTCAGGAAATACGTAAATGCGGTGGTACCATTCATGCCCCCTGCATAAATAAAAGCGACCATCCTAACACCATCTACGGGAATGATATTTACCTGGGCCTTGGCTATATTAAAGAACTGGAAACAAAAGTGGTTCAGCAAATCCTGGAAAACCGGCAGTTTTTTGGAAATTTTAAATCGCTGGACGATTTTATAGACAGGGTGCATATCTCTGTGGAACAACTCAGCATTTTGCTGAAAATAAATGCCTTTAGGTTTACCGGGCTGGATAAATACCACCTGCTCTGGAAAGCGCATTTTAAACTGAGCAAAAGCAAACCAAAAGCTACCCAGGCGGTATTATTTAAGCCGAAACACAGGGATTTTGATTTGCCGGAATTTGAATTTTCCCGATTGATTGAAGCTTACGACCAGATGGAGCTGCTGGGATTTCCGCTAACCAGTCATTTCGATTTGTTGAAATTCCCAATGAAGCCCGCTGTAAAAGCTGCTCACCTTAAAAATTTTATAGGCAAGGAAATAGAGATTTACGGGAATTTGATCACCGCTAAAAAAACAGGCACGGTAAACGGGAAATACATGTATTTTGGAACTTTCTATGATGAAAATGCCGATATTTTCGATACCGTCCAGTTTCCCGATACTGCCGAAAAATATCCGCTGCGGAATAAAGGAATTTATCTCTGCCGGGGAAAAGTAGTGGAGGAGCTGGGATATATTTCTATCAGCATCAGTTGGATTTCACGGCAGGAAACCGCGCCAGATCCAAGGTTGGTTAACGGGGTAAGGCTTAAAGTTTAAAGTGGGGTTAGAGGTTGGAAATTAGAAGTTGAAAAGTGAAGTTGACAAATCAAACTGACAACTGCCAACCCACAACAAATTCCCAGCCCCGAACTTAGAATTTTCCTTCGGCCTTCCGTCCCTGTAAAGGATGGGAGCGGTTTTATTTATGTTGAATTTTGAATGTTGAATTGTTCCTGAACTCCGAACTATTTTCTCACTATCGCATCCACACAATTTATCCCGTCTATGGCTGCCGAAATAATTCCGCCTGCGTAACCCGCACCTTCGCCGCAGGGATAAAGTCCTTTTATTTGAATATGCTCTAATGTGTCAGGATCACGCGGAATGGAAACCGGAGAGGAAGTACGGCTTTCAGGTGCATGCAATACAGCTTCATTGGTATAGTAGCCTTTCATTTTTTTGCCGAACATCACAAAAGCTTTCCGTAGTCGTTTGGCGATTAGTGGAGGTAAAACTTTATTCAGATCAACACTTACAATTCCCGGCTGATAAGAGGTTTTAGGGAAATCGGCAGAGATTTTTCCTTCAACAAAATCTACCATGCGCTGCGCCGGCACGCGCTGGGTTTTGCCCGCTGCTTCCCAGCATTTTTGTTCTACCATTTTTTGAAAATCAAGACAAACAAAAGGATCACCAGGTTTAAAATTTGGCAAATCTTCAGGTTGAACGCTCACCACTATCCCCGAGTTAGAATATGGATTGTTTCGTTTGCTGGGGCTCCAGCCATTGGTGACCACTTCTTCCTGGGCAGTGGCACAGGGCGCTATAATCCCACCCGGGCACATGCAGAAAGAATATACCCCCATCCCATCTACCTGTTCTACCAGGCTGTAAGATGCCGGGGGCAGATAAGGATTTTCATCATCCCCATGATACTGGATGTGATCTATTAATTTTTGCTGATGTTCAACACGAACCCCAATAGCGAAAGGCTTGGCTTCAATTTTAATATTATTATCATGAAGCAGGTAGAAAATATCCCTGGCAGAATGGCCTGTGGCCAAAATAACTTCATCAAAAGAAAGCCACTTTTCAGCATTGATTTCTATAGCCTTAATTTGCTCTTTTTCGATCCTGAGATTGGTAAGTTTAGAGTTAAAATGTACTTCTCCACCTGCTTCAATTATCGCCTCCCGCATAGCGGTGATGATTTTCGGCAATTTGTTGGTGCCAATATGCGGGTGCGCGTCTATCAGAATATCGGCATCGGCTCCAAAATGAACAAACCACTCCAGGGCCTTTAATACGTTGCCGCGTTTTTTGGAACGGGTATAGAGTTTGCCATCGGAATAAGTGCCCGCGCCGCCTTCGCCAAAACAGTAATTGGATTCGGGGTTTACGGTGTGCTCTTTATTGATTTTAGCGAGATCGTGCCTGCGGGCGCGAACATCTTTCCCGCGTTCGAAAACCACCGGTTTTAAGCCTGCCTCTACGCAGCGCAGGGCGGCATAAAGTCCTGCCGGCCCGGCCCCAATAATGGCCACTTCCTTAGCTGCAGAAACCTGCTGTGGCCTGTACACGGGAATTTCTTCCCTCACTTCATGCTTTAGCCAGAACTCTATCTGTAAATTTAGTTTAACCGGTTTGCGGCGGGCATCTATAGAACGTTTCCGGATACGCCAGCTTTCAATTTCAGCCTTTTTAAGCTCGGCTTTTTCTAAAGCGATTTGCAGAATAATTTCCCTGTCTTCCTGCTGTTGGGGTAAAACCGAGACCTGTACCAGTTTGCTCATAAGATGCAAAGATAGTACAAAGGCACAGAGATTTTAGGAGTGGCAGTTATTCCGCAGAGAATTTTTCCGCAGAAAGGGATTTTACTTCTCCGCTTTTGTGTCGTGGCGGACGTAATTTTCGGTTTCTGAATTCAATTCAGCGCCAATAAGAATGATAAAACTGGTTAGGTAAAGCCACATAAGCAGTACCACTATAGCCGAAATGGAACCATAAACTTCCCCGTAACTCCCAAAGTTGCTCACGTAATAGGAAAATCCCCAGGAAGCAATCAACCACAGCAGGGTAGAAAGGATAGCACCGGGAACCACCCATTTGAAAGCGGGGGTATGGTGCGGCGGGGCATAACGATAAACCAGGGCAAGAAAAAAGACCACAGTCAGCGCCAATAGTAGCCAGCGCCCCCAGCCAATTAATGTACGGATAGGGCCGGGCAGCCTCAAATGGTCTACAAAGGCGGGAAAAGCCACAATAAATGCCATGCTCAAAATAATAAGAACCACGGCGCCAAAGGTAAATAGGAGGGTAAGGGCATTTTCCTTTATAAAGCCGCGGGGTTTCTCGGTGCCATAGGCGATATCTACCCCGGTGAAGAGGGATTTAGTGCCCTTGTTGGCACTCCACAGGCTAAAAATAATACCAATTGCGGTACCCCAGCCCAAAGCTTCTCCCGGGGTGGAGAGGAAACTTTCTACCTGTGCCTGCAGAATTTCGTACGCCTGTTCGGGCATCATAGAAGAAAGTTCAGCCAGCTGTCCCTGTATTTGCTGGGGATCTACGGCAAGGCCGTAAATAGAAATAAGCGCAACTATAGCGGGAAAAACAGCAAGAAAGGCATAAAACGCCACTCCTGCCGAAACAATGGAAACATTATCTTCAGCAATCTGGTCTTTCACATTTAAAACGATTTTTTTCCAGCCCGAAAATTTAATATTGGTGGGTTTCTTAATGCCTTTTATCTCTTTGTTATAATTAGCCATTTTGCTGCAGATTTATATAAACTGAAAAGGACCTTTTAAGGCCCTTTTACAGTTGTTGTTTATTAAAAATAAAGAAATTAGCTGCCTCCTGCCCTTAAACTATTGTTAAGATCGCAGCCCCGGTGAGTAATTCAAATTGAAGAATATTACAGTTGCCTGTCCTCCTTCGTGAAATCCAGCATCCATCCCGGATATTCCGCTGGCAGCTGGCTCACTTCATCAAGTTTTTGGAGTTCCTCTTCGGAAAATTCAATTTTAGAGGATTTTAAGTTCTGCTCCAGCTGGTCTGCATTTTTAGCACCTACTATTACGCTGGTTACCGCAGGTTGCTGTAGCAGCCAGGCAATGGAAAGTTGTGCGGCGGAAGCATTTTTCTCTTCAGCCATTGGCTTTAAAAGATCAAGAATATCAAACGCCCTTTCTTTATTTACAGGTGGAAAATCGAAATCATCCCTACGTCCTCCGGATTTTTTCTCATCATCCCTGCTGTATTTTCCACTAAGTAATCCTCCTGCAAGGGGGCTCCAAACCATAAGCCCAACTTTTTGGTCCTGCAGCAATGGAATTATTTCCCTTTCCAGGTCACGGCCGGCAATTGTATAGTAAGCCTGTAAAGAAGCGAATCTCTCCAAATGGTGAAATTTAGAATGATCCAGCGCCTTCATCAGCTGCCATGCGGCAACGTTGCTTGCTCCAACATAGCGCACTTTCCCGCTGCGTACCAAATCGTCAAACGCCCGCAGGGTTTCGTCTATGGGAGTTAACGGATCGTGGGAATGCATCTGGTAAAGATCTATATAATCTGTATTTAGCCTTTTCAAACTTTCTTCTACCTGGTTGATGATATGGTGCCTGGTAAGTCCCTTTTGATTTGGGCCTTCCCCCATACTGCCGCGCACTTTTGTCGCCAGGATGAGGTCCTTACGGGAAACTCCCGAATTTTTAATAGCCTTCCCGGTAATTTCTTCTGATAGGCCTTCAGAATAAACATTTGCGGTATCAATAAAATTCACGCCTTCATCTAAGGCCTGTTGCAGGAGGCTATCGGCATCTTTTTGTTCAACCCCTCCAATGTCTTTAAATCTTCCTTTGGCGCCGAAGGTCATGGTGCCAAGGCAAAGTTCTGATACTTTTAGTCCTGTGTTTCCTAATAAATTATATTTCATAGCTTAATTTTTATTTAGCTATAATTTAAAGGAATAGTAGCAGCAGGCAAAACCTTTAAAAAGACTTTAACGAAAGGAGAAGTTTTAAATTTGCTGGATTTAAAATTAGTTTTCTGAAATATGCTTAGCCAGGTATTCAGCATCTTTTTTTATTCCGCCTAAAGTGGCAGAGCCGCGGGTGTGCAGCCAGGGCAGGCCAATAAAATAAAGGTTATCTAAATTACTAATACCGCGATGATGTTTTGGATACCCGTCTTTATTGAGTTCCAGCCCCTCAATCCAGCCAAAGTTTGGGCGGTAGCCGGTGGCCCAGATGATATTATTGATATCATTCAGCTTTTTTTTCTCAGTGAAAATCAGTTTTCCTTCGGCGTTTTTAGTCTTGCCCACAGGAGTCACATTTTCCCGTTTAAGGATAGCTTTTACATCGGTACCAATAATAGGCTGCCGGCTTTTGCTGATTTTTTTGCCCAGCCAGGAGTCACGGCTAAAGCTTAAAAAGC
The DNA here is from genome assembly GCF_031846485.1 of Autumnicola tepida. Taxonomy (NCBI): domain Bacteria; kingdom Pseudomonadati; phylum Bacteroidota; class Flavobacteriia; order Flavobacteriales; family Flavobacteriaceae; genus Autumnicola; species Autumnicola tepida. The sequence continues at coordinate 81,653 of NZ_JAVRHQ010000017.1, read as the reverse complement.
CTGTTTTGGTAAACCACCACCAAAGCGTTTTACCTAAAATTTCCTGCGGAAGGGTCTTTACATCTGTTGCTCCTGAAAAATAAACCTGCATGCCGGTTTCAGAGACTTCATCCAGGATCTGGAAACCTGAATCTCCTCCGCCCACAACCATCGTTTTTCCCTCCTTCAGTTGTTGGGGGTTTTTGTAATAATTGCTGTGTACCTGGAAAATTTGTTCATCTAGTTTTTCGGCGAAAGGCGGCGTATAGGGAATGTGAAATGGACCGGTACCTATAATTACATTTCTTGCCCGCAAATTCCCCTGCGGACTCTTCAGCAGGAAATTGCCGTTTTCCCGGCTAATTTCAGAAATGAAGGTGTTGAATTGTATGGGAATTTTGAATTTTTCAGCATACATTTTAAAATATTCCGCGACTTCTTCTTTGGAAGGATAATGGCCTTTTGGAGCAGGAAAATCCATTCCCGGCAGGTTATTGAATTCCGAAGGAGTAAAAAGTGTAAGGGAATCCCACCGGTTAATCCAGGAGGCGCCAATCTGCTCTTCTTTATCTACCAGCAGGTAATCCCTGCCGAGTTTCTTTAAATAATATGCCATAGACAAACCTGCCTGTGCCGCCCCAATCACTATAAAATCCCTAACTTTTTCCATCAGGGCAAAAATAGGATTATTAAAACTTACTGCTAAATCTTTCAGGAACGCATTAAGAGTTCAGTTGTATTTGCCATCTTTCTGAAGATAAATGAACGGCCTATTCAGTTTCAGCAGGAATATTCTTTTGTTGCCGTTCCTTTTCGGTTTTCCTCTTAAAATACCTGATGATAGAAGGGGCCGTGAAGCCATGTATGATGATGGATATAAGAATAATATAAGCGGTAATGGCGTAAAGTTCATTTTTAAATTCAAAGCCATCAAACTGCACAAACGCCCAGGATAAATAAAAAACAGAACCTATGCCGCGAATTCCTAAAAAACTGATGGCCAGTTTCTCTTTAAAACTTTCCCGTTTTCCCCAAACAATGGCAATCATTCCTGCCAGTGGTCTCACCAAAAGCACAAAAATAAGGGCGAAAACTATCGCTCTCCAATCGGTTAAGGTTAGCATTCCGTTTAAGATGGAGCCGCCAAACAGGATAATCCAAACCACCAGCAAGAATCTTTCAACCTCATGCACAAAATCGTGCATTTTTTGCTTGTAATCCCCACTTACTTTTTCGTAGTAACGCAGGCTTAGCCCGGCAAAAAATACGGCAAGAAAACCGTAGCCGTGCAGGAGTTCACTCAGGCCATAGGTCATAAAAGTAAGGGAAAGAGCCAGGAAGCCGTCAAAAGTTTTAATACCGGTAAGCCTGTGGAAACCTATTAGCAAAAGTCCTGTCCCGCGGCCAATAAGCAATCCAACAATTATCCCGATTACAATTTTTAAAAGGAGTTTATCCCATAGCCATTCCGTGAAATTAAAAGCTGCCCAGCTTCCTGCCTGCGCTACAAGAACGGCCAGGTAAGAAAAAGGGAAGGCCATACCATCGTTAAGGCCGGCTTCTGCGGTTAAGGCGAATCTTATTTTCCCTTTGTATTTTTTCTCCCTGTCCGGATCGTCAAGCTGAACATCGGCAGCAAGAACGGGATCTGTAGGTGCCAGCACGGCCGCCAGTAAAAGAGAGGAAGGCAGGCTTAGCAGCAGAAAATACTTTCCCAGAAAATATGAGCAGCCCATACAGATGGGCATGGTTACAAAAACTAACAGGAGTGGGCGCTTCCACGACTTCCAGTTATATTTTGTACCAATTTTAAGACCTGCACCCATTAGGGAAATAATCACAATGGCTTCAGAAAAATACATCAATCCACGGTCTGCCCACAGTGGATCTGGCCAGGGTAATGGTATATCTGCCGCAAATAGAAGGAAACCAATTAAGATAAGGATTATAGGAGAACTTACTTTGATTTTTTTGGAAACAGAAGGCAGCCAGGCCATTATTAAAGTTGCCAGGCCCAGTCCCGCTAAAATAAGGTAGTGATCTTTCATAGAGAATACTTAAAGCGGAATTTACTCTTTCTGGTGCTGCCGTTCAAATATTTTGCAAAAGCATAACATATTAAAGGCAGCCTGTTCATAAAAAAGCCGTCCTCAGTAGGGTGAAGACGGCCGGTGTTCCTAATTTAAGTTTTAGCCGGATAGCTATTGGTTGGTACTTATAGTATCTATATCTGTACTGTAACGTGCAGTATCCAGACCTGAAGGGGACATTGGGGTGCTGTTTATTTCAGAATCCATGTCCCGCAGGATATCGGCGGCTTTGGTAAAAAACCCGCCAAGGAAAAGGTTGCGCTCATCTTCAGAGCTATTTACAGAAAGTTCATCCAGATCCGATCGTAATTCTGCCACATCATCTTCCAGCCTTGGAAATTGATCTCTTTGAATAGCCTGTAGATTGTCTACCACTACTTTTCCGGTTTGTTTAATACTATCCAGCTGTTTTTCGGGATCCCACTGGCTGATACTTTCCATTTCGGAGCCGGGAGTATGGTTCAATTCTATTGTTTTTTCTTCCACGGCTTCCAGAAGCAGCATCATAGCTTTTTGTTGTGAACGGGGGTCGTTTCCCAGGAGGTTATCGTCACTACCTCTGTCTACGTAACTAAGGTATTCTCCCACCGCATTCTGTGGATAATCATTTTCGGCATAATCGCGGGTCTCGTACTGCTCGATTTGTTCAATATTGTCTTCTTCTGTAACATCATCATCCACATCGTTATCGGCCCATACAAAAAAGTAGAGCAACGCCAGGATGATAATTATTATTAGCAATACCCATGGCCATACGGGTTTTTTCTTTTCAACATGTATTTCTGCCATAATTCTTTCTTTTTTTGGTTTATAGCTGTGCTTGTTGAATAAAATTAAGGAAAATAGCAAAGGAGTGGAATTAAAGCACTAATAAAGAAAAGCAAAGATATGTTAATTGTGTAAAAGGAAACCTGCTTGTAATCAGTATCTTCAGGCTAATGAATAGAGAGGTGTTAATGATCAATATGAACTTTGAGAAAGTGTCACTTCAGAACAGTAATTAGTTCAAATTGGCAGGATTTGTGAGTAGAAATTGATAGGCCAGGTAATAGTAGTAACCGAAGCCCTTTTCCTCAGCTGAAAAGCTTTCAGTGTCTGTTGAAGAAGTAAAATTGCAATGATGATATAAAGAGGTAGTAATTAAAATTTTTAGTTCACAGAAAAAATTGGCTTACTGCCTGTAAACCCGCTAAAGAAATTTGGCGGGTTTTAAAATATAAGCTCTCTATAGTCCCAGCACTTAAAAAGAAAGAGAGTAAGAAAAACCAAACTGACCATAAATTCCATAAAACTGGAGGCGAGGAAGCCTATAAAAGAACCAAAAGCCGCTTTCAGGGCAGATTTAGAATCAGTTTTATTAATCATTTCGCCTATAAAAGCCCCCACGAAGGGACCAATTAAAATAGCAAAAGGGGCTGGAGTAAAAATTCCCGCTATTAAACCAATAGTAGCGCCAATCATTCCGGCTTTGGTGCCGCCAAACCTTTTTGTGCCTATTGCCGGGATAATTAGCTGTAAAACATAGACAAGAATGGCAAAGGCAAGGCTTATCCCCAGGAACCAGTAGTTAACGGGTACCGAGGGCGCAAGGTAGAATAGCAGCAGGCCTGCCCAGCTTAAGGGTACACCCGGAAGAACAGGAAGAATGCTGCCTAAAATGCCAAGCAGCATAAAAAAAGCCGCAATACTAAAGAAGATAATATCCATTTGAATCGGGTGAAGTAAGACGTGGTTTTTTATTGCAACAATAGTTCAAAAAATTGTTTTACCTCGTCAAGATCCTTCAGGGCATAATCTGCCGAGGTTTCATGCCCATGATCCCCAACCAGGATGCCAAGCCCGTGTTGTACATACTTAAAAGCATCTTCATCGGTTACATCATCTCCTATATAGACGGAATAATCCTGATCCTTTTCTCCCAGTTGTGTTTTTAGGAATTCCACTGCTTTACCTTTGTGCCAGTCTATAGAAGGACGTATTTCAATCACTTTTTTTCCGTCAGCTTTCTTGAGCTCGGGGTACTTTTTAAGGACTGTGGCCACGCGCTGGTGAACCTCATCTGTCATTTCTTCTTTAACCTGGCGGTAGTGTATGGCAAGGGTGAATTTTTTTCGTTCAAAATCAACACCATTTATATCCTTAAGTTCCTTACGAAGCGAAGTTTCTATTTCATCAAATTGGGGCAATACTTTTTGTGCCTCGTCATTCTCTTTAAGAAAATTTCCGGGACCTGAAATTTCAAAGCCATGGCTTCCGGCATAATAAAGCTCTGGAATATTCACTCTCTGGCTCACATCCTTCATCCCACGTCCACTTACCACGGCGGTTGGATATTTTTTTGAAAGCCGAAGCACGAGGTCGCGCATTTCTGCTGAAATAGCCGCGTCTTCATGATGCTCTACAATTGGGGCAAGCGTCCCGTCAAAATCCAGGAACAGCAAAGGCTTTATTTGATTGAATTTTTCCCTTAGTTCTTTCCCGTGTTCTAGGGCAGAAGGCAATTGGTGTGACATGTTCTGTATTTTTATTTCAACGTTGACATTTGGTCTCTTTCAAGATAAGAAAAATCAGGAAGCACTGAGTTCTTTATAAAATTTTTCGGCATCTTCCTTTTGCAGTAATTCTGTTCCCGGGGAAATTAAGGTGGCACTGCCGCAGGCAAGGCCGAATTTTACGGCTTCTTCCAAAGATTTTCCGGCGGCCAGGCTATACATTAAACCGCCCACCATACTATCCCCGGCCCCAATGGAACTGTTGGGTTTTACCTTAGGTGCGGCAAAATGTGTTACAGCTTCTCTGGTTGCTAAAAATGCCCCGTCCGGGCCAAGGGAATGTACGATGATTTCCAGGGAATATTTCTGAATTACCTCCTGCAGCATTTCTTTTCGATCTTCCATGCTTTCGGCTTTTCTGCCGCTAAGATCTTCCAGCTCGTCAAGGTTTGGTTTTACCAAATAAGCGCCTTCCTTTAAACCGGCAGCCAGAGCTTTACCTGAAGTATCCAGCACAAATTTCATGTTCTTGCGTTGTGCAATTTTTGCAACCTGCGAATAAAAATCTTCCGGTACGCCGGGAGGAAGGCTTCCGCTTGCCACCAGGAACTCCGCTTCAGGCAGATTTTCAAGTTTTTCAAGAAGCGCGTGAAATTCGGATTCCAGTAGTTCTTCCCCGGGAAAACCAATCCGGTAGAGGTCGCCCGTGGCATCTTCGTGGATGGCAAAACTTTGCCGCATCTCGTTTTTAACCTCCACAGCTTCCAGGTCTATATTTTCCTTTTTAAGGAGTCCGGTAAAGATTTTTCCTGTAAATCCGCCACAGGTGTAAATGGCTTTGGTATCCCCGCCCAGGCGTTTTATCACACGCGAAACGTTTATACCGCCGCCGCCGGGATCTTTTTTAGGGGAATTAGAGCGCATTTTCTTTTCAGGTTCCACTTTATCTAGATGCGTGTAAATATCCAGCGCTGGATTTACAGTTAAGGTGATTATTTTTTTCATGCTTTGCGACGTCTTTTCTTCTGAAAATGCTTCAGATGATTTCCTTAAAATTACTTGTTCTTCTTCGGAATTTGTGCATACTCAGCAGATTTGGAATTTATTTAACAGAATTAAACTGCCTTGCGATTCAGGTAATGTATTAATGGGGAAAGCGCTATGGTGGTGCGCCTGCAGGGAATGTTTAAGCTGCTGTAAACCATATTTATTTCAATTTTATAACTAATACATTAGTTTAAACTAAATATTTAGTTTATATTTGAGGTGTAGTTCTTTAAAAAGCTAAAGGCCTTAGCTGAAAATTTTAAAACTGATTTCCCTTAAAAGTGGAAATTTCAACGCTGTAAACATGAAACAATTAACAAAAGCAGAAGAAGAGATCATGCAGGTGCTATGGAAATTGGGAGAAGCAAATGTTGCTTCTGTAATTGAAGAATTACCAGATCCAAAACCAGCATATAATACGGTTTCCACCATTGTAAGGATCCTGGAGAACAAAGAATTTGTAGATCACCGGCAGCAGGGGAAAGGTTATATCTATTTTCCGGTGGTGGAAAAGGAAACCTATAGCAGCCAGAGCATGAATAAGCTTATTAACAACTATTTCAACGGTTCTTTTAAAAGTATGCTTTCCTTTTTTATGAAGAAAAATGAAATTGACACTAAAGACCTTGAAGCGATTTTAAAGGAAATCAATAAAAAAGAAGACTAATGTTGCATTATGTACTTGAAATAATCATTTTCCAGCTTGGTTTTTTGCTGATGTACGAATTGCTTCTGAAGAAGGAAACTTTCTTTAGTTATAACAGATGGTATCTTTTACTAACACCTGTACTCGCCATGCTGTTGCCGTTGCTAAAATTAGAATTCCTGACAGAAGCGGTTCCTGCCGATAGAATAATGCTTCCCGGGGTAATCCTGGGAAATGATGGGGTGACGGCTGGAAATTCTCCGGTTGCAACCAACGAGCATCATATTTTTCAGGTAAACTGGTGGTTGGCTATTTATGCCGGCGGCGCTTTGGTTAGTACTTATTTGTTTCTGAAGAAATTCAGCGATTTAAACAGGTTGTTCCGGTTCAGGAAAATTTCAGAAGAAAAAGATTTCAAAATCATTGAAATTCCCAATTCCCGGCTGGCCTGTACCTTTTTTCACACCATTTTCCTGGGCGACCAGCTTTCCGAAGAAGAAAAACAGCAAATCCTGCCGCATGAGCTGGCGCATGTAAAACAAAACCACAGCGCCGATCTTTTGTATTTTGAAATCATGAAGATTTTGTTCTGGTTTAATCCGCTAATTTATATCTATCAAACCAGGATTGCCGGGCTTCATGAGTTTCTGGCAGACGAGGAAGTGATAAAAACCACCGAAAAAAAGACATATTACCAACAACTGCTGAACTCGGCATTCAGCACCCGAAATATCCCATTTATCAATCAATTTTTTAGTCATTCATTACTCAAAAAACGAATTATTATGTTGAAAAGGTCAAAATCAAAAGCTATAGCCAAAGCAAGATACTCTATCCTTATTCCATTAATGCTGCTCATGCTCACTTATGTGGCTTATGCGGAAAAAGGGATTATGCATAGCCAGGATACCACAGAAATAAAACAGGCCAAGGCAAGCCATCCAAAACCACAATTATCACCCATTCCCTTTGCCGTGGTAGATGAGGTGCCTGTTTTTACCGGATGTGAAGAATTAACTTCTAATGATGAACGGAAAAAATGCACGACCGAAAAAATTACGGCTTTTGTGGCAGATAATTTTAATAAAGAGGCACTGCGTGAATATAGCAGCTTAAATGATAACCGCATTGTGGTGCAATTTAAAATCGACAAAACCGGAAAAGTTACTGATGTACGGTCAAGGGCGGTAACTCCCGGCCTTGAGCCTGAAGCACGAAAAATGCAACAACAGGAGGCAGAGCGGGTAATTTTGGCTATACCAAAAATGAAGCCTGGTAAACAAAAAGGCGAAACAGTGGGCGTGATGTACTCCCTGCCCATTGTCTTCAAAATTTAAATTTATCCTTAAACGGAACAAAAAAATGAGGTATGTTACACTATTTACTTGAAATCCTGTTCTTCCAGTTTTGCTTTTTGCTGGCGTACGAACTGCTTCTTAAAAAGGAGACCTTTTTTAGCTATAACAGATGGTATCTACTGCTAACCCCTGTAATTTCTATGCTGTTACCTTTGCTAAAACTGGATTTTCTTGCAGAAGCCGTTCCGCAGAATGCCCGCATAATGTTGCCGGCAGTGGTAATTGGAGAGCAAAGCCAGGCAATAGAACACTTACCTGCCGTAAATATTGCTGCAGCACAGGGACTTCAGCTAAACTGGTGGCTGTTAATTTATTTTACCGGATTTGTGGTAAGCCTGTTCCTGTTTTTAAAAAAGTACAACAGCCTTAACAGGATGTTCCGGTTCAGGAAAATTTCAGAAGAAAAAGATTTCAGGATCATTGAAATTCCTGATTCCAGTGTAGCCTGCACGTTTTTTAGCACCGTGTTTCTGGGCGACCAGCTTTCGGAAGAAGAAAAAGAACAAATCCTTTTGCATGAGCTGGTGCACGTAAAGCAGAAGCACAGCTGGGACCTGATTTTCTTTGAAATGCTGAAAATTATCTTCTGGTTTAATCCGTTAGTATATATCTATCAATCCAGGATTGCCGGGCTTCATGAATTCCTGGCTGACGAAGAAGTGGTGAAAACTACTGAAAAAAAGACGTATTATGAACAATTGCTGAACACGGCTTTCAGCACGCAGAATATTTCATTTATCAATCAATTTTTTAATCATTCATTATTCAAAAAACGAATCGTTATGTTACAAAAATCAAAATCAACTACATTCGCAAAATTCAAATTCCTGGTAATTATCCCACTAATGATGCTTATGTTAATCTACGTGGCGTGTTCAGAAGATCAGGCTTCTGAAGAAATCGAAACCGCACAGGTAGAGAAAGGAGTTCTTCATTTAGAGGTGAACGATTTTGAAAATCTTACTGCTGAAGAGCGGCAAAATTTAACTGAAGCATTCGCCCAAATGTCGGATAATGCAGGATACAGTTCTGTTGAAATTACAGACGGGGATAAGACCATTACCATGAATGGCAACTCCAAAGAAGCCAGTTCCAGCATTTCGGTTACCAGGAACAATGATCAAAATAAATCTTCCAATTTCACGGGAGAAGGAGATGTTCCTTATGCGGTAATAGAGGAAGTCCCCGCTTTTCCCGGTTGCGAAGAAATTGAATCTAACGAGGAAAGGAAAAAATGTACTTCCCAGAAAATCACCGCTTTCGTTAGTGAAAACTTTAATGCGAAAATTGGCAAAGAACTGGGCTTAAAAGGAACCAATAGGGTGATCGTTCAGTTTAAAATAGGTAAAGACGGGACAATACAGGATGTAAGGTCCCGTGCGGCTGCACCAGAACTTGAAAAAGAGGCCGAGCGCGTGATTAATAGCCTTCCTGTAATGACTCCCGGGAAGCAGAATGGTAAAAATGTAGGGGTAATGTATTCCCTGCCCATAGTATTTCAGGTAAATGAATAAGTTATTTCTTTTATTCATTGTTTATTTAACAGCCTGCGGGGCCGGAGCGCAAACTTCGGCCCTTGCGCTTTCCGACAGTTTATACGCGGTGGGTAAATATGCTGAAGCCATAAAAGTTGCCGGGAATACCCAACCTTCGGAAGCGGTTTTTCTAAAACTGGCCAAGTATTATAAAGCCGATGGAGATTATGGCGCCGCGCTGGATAATTACCGGAAGGTTTTAGCTGAAAATCCAAACCGACTTTTAACCGCCATAGATTACGGGCAGCTTTTGTTGCGTAGCGGAAACCTGCCCCAGGCCGACAGTCTGTTTTCAGGTTTAGCCAAAGCCTATCCAAAAAATGCCAGTTTTCAATATCAGCTTGGTTTGATTAAGGAAAAGCAGAAAGACAGTGCGGCCATGGCGCATTACTATACGGCAGTGAGCCTGGATAAAGAACATAAAGCAGCGCTTTATAAAGTGGCCAGACATGCTTTAAAAAGCGGTAAATATACTTTAGCTGAACATTTCTGTTTGCAGGGGCTTAAGGCAAATCCCGGCAATCGTCCTTTGCTTTCCATTTTGGCGCAAACCTATTCCGCGCTTCATTTATATGAAGAAGCCATTCCGCAATATGAAAAACTGTTGGAATTGGGTGAAGAAAGTGAATTTATTTATAGTAAAGTAGCTTTTGCGTACTACCAGATTGAAGCTTACCAGCAGGCTATCCAAAATTACCAACAAGCCCTTACTTTTGAAGACCGGAATGCTGCCACGCATTATTCACTTGGCAAACTGTACGCCCTAATCGGGGATTTGGAGAAATCAGAAACCCATCTTTTAATGTCTATTCTTATTAAGAAGCAGCCGATAGATGCCGAATATCTAAGTCTGGCACTTACTTATAAGGAAATGGAAAAGTATAAGGATGCCCTGGAATACCTGGAAAAAGCCCTAGAAGAAAATCCGGAAAATGAGCGTGCACTGTATGAAAGGGCAATCGCGGCCGATAATTATTTTGAAGATCTGGAAACCCGGATGAATTATTACAAAGCTTATCTAAATAAATATGATCCGCAGGGCAATGAAGGCATGATTTACCTGGCCAGAAACCGGGTAAGTGATATTAAAAAAGAGATGCATATGGCGGAAGAATGAAATTTTTAAATGAATCAACGAGATATTCTTTCAGCCTTATTTTTAGGCTCTGGATTTCTACCAGACTTATTTACCTGCTTTGCGGAGCAGGTGATTTTTGTCCACACTCTTACCTGGTCCAGTGCCGCCTGCCCCTTTTCTCCTTTTAGTTTGACAGCTACACGCATAGGGAAATTTCTTATAACAGAAGTTAATGGTGCAATGATAATTGTGTTGAGGAGTTTATTGGCCTCATCAGGGTTAAAAAGCTATTTGATCATTTTTCCAAGGCATGGGTTTTCATTTCCCGCTTTTCCCTCATTTTCATTACTTTTGCTGAAAGCCTAACCGCAGATTGCTGATGAAAAGAATTTTACTTCTTGTTTTTCCCGTGCTCATCCTCTCCGCCTGTAATTTTGAAACCAAAAAGATTTCTTCGGAAGAAGTTCTGGACCAGGAATCCAAAGCCCTTAACTGGAAAGAAGTTGATGAATATCCCGCATTTGAAGACTGCCAGCAGGAAACCGAACTTAAGCGGGCTAAAGCCTGTTTTGAAAGTAAAGTTGCCACCAACATTTATTCCTATCTCGCCCGGCAACAGCCGGTGGTAACCAAAAGTATAGATGACACCCTGGTAATTTATCTTGAAATCAGCAAACAGGGAAAACCCAGAATAGATTCCATTGTTTCCATAGACAGCACTTTAGCCGGTGAGCTGCCAAAAATTGAAGAATGGCTTTACCAAAGTATAGATTCCCTGCCCAAAATTTATCCCGCCAGCAAACGCGGCATTCCTGTTTCCACAGTCTTTAAAATGCCCGTTCACATCAAAGCGGAATAATTAATTGACAATGGAGAATTATCAATTTCAAATAATTTTGGAATGGAAAAACTTTACCTGTCTTTCAAGGAGAGGTGGGCGCGGTAAGTTGTAGGTGATGTAAGACCAGTTTTCAATTGTCCACTGTCAATTATCCATTTTAATAACCACATTCCATTTCCTTACGCTCCATTCCTTTACGAGTCCGTTTTTTACATAAGGGTCACCTTCTGCAAAGGTTTTGGCGGCTTCTTCGCTTTCTGCCCTAAATATAAAAATAGCTTCATCTGCAGGATTCTCCAATGCCCCGGCCATTACAACAGTGCCGGTTTGCGCGGCTTCCTGGGCGAGGTTTAAATGTTCCGTGCGGTATTTGCCGCGTTCTTCAAGATAATTTTCCTGCAGCCTGTACTTTAAAATATAATAGTTCATGGTTTATGTTTTATCTGAAAAACCAAGTTACGATATTTTATTAGTGGAAAATGGAAAAATGTCCCTTCCGTCTTTACCAGCTATCACTGCTAAATCCATCTTCCCTTTGCAGGGAAGGAGCTGAAGCCAACTGCCCTTTAAAATGAAAGGAGCTGTTTTTTATTTTTGGGCAACCTTCAACTGACAACTCACAACCGACACCCGAAAACCGCTCTAAATTCAACATTCAACATTTAAAATAACTCTTCAGCTTTTAAATTTTCGGCCTTTCCAGTCAAAGCCTGAAAACAAGGAAATAACGGCTACAAAAGTGGAAAAGAAGGGATAAACAATACTGCACCAGAAATAATTGCGCATAATCAGTTCTCTTTCAAAGAACTTCGCGGCCAGGAAAATCAGGATGAAATCGGCGTTGAATTTCAGCAGGAAAATAACCAGGATGGGTTGTTGTGGAAAAATTTTGAACAGTACCAGGAAAGCGGCCAATAGCAGTGAAAAATTCATAAGCAGCACCCCTAATCCCGCAAACCTGGCAAAAACCGAATGATAAGCCGTGGTTTTTGCCGCCCAGCGAATGCGCTGTGAAATCAACTGCGAAAAACTTTGCTGAGGTCTGGTTTCCACAACGGCATTTTCAGATTTTAAATAGGCAGTGGCGTAGCCCTTTTCCTGGAATTTCTGGAGCAGGAACACATCATCACCGCTGGCAATCTTGTCGTTTCCGCTAAAGCCTTCAGCCTGTATAAAATTTTCCTTTTTATAGCACAAATTTGCGCCGTTGCACATAAAAGGCATACCTATGCCAAAAGCCCCCGCCGTAGTGGCCTGTAAACTGTAAAAATCCAGTTCTTCAAATTTCTGGAACAGCTTTTTCGGCTTTTCCTCCTTAAATTTAACCGGCCCGCAAATCATCGTGGCAGCGCTGGTCAGGATAAAATCATTATAGCTCTGCAGCCATAATTCCGGCACTTCACAATCGGCATCGGTGGTAAGGATATATTCAAAACTGCCATTTTCGATGCCTTTCTTCAGGGCTTCTTTTTTCGGGGAATTGGAATCTGAAAGGCTCTCCAAAATCACAATTTGAAGTCCCGGATTTTCCTTTCTGAATAGTTCGCAAACTTCAGCCGACGCATCTTCGGAAGCATCGTTAACCAGTAAAAGCTCAAAATGTGTAGCGGGATATTTCAATTTTGCCAGCGACCCTAATAAAGCCGGAAGGTTGTTGGCTTCATTTCTGAAGGGTACCACTATTGAAAATTTGGTATGGGGAGCGGCGTTCACAGATTTAAAAACGGCCGCTTTGTTCCAGCCATAAATAAGGGCCAGCACAAGTGCAAGGTAGCAGGCGGCGATAAAGATAAAAAGGCTTAGCAACATGGACTTTGTTTAAATGCAGATTGAAAATTACGGGGGAACAATCAGAATTCCGTAGCTTTGCGAAGCTGGCCGAAAATAAGCAAATTCCGGCAGCATTCATGCGAAAAATGCCAGATTTGAAGAGCGAAAAAATCATTTTAGGTATAGATCCCGGGACTACCATTATGGGCTTCGGACTCATAAAAGTTGTAGAAAAAAAGATGCAGTTTTTGCAGCTTAACGAGCTTCAGCTTCAAAAATATGACGATCATTATGTAAAGCTGAAGATGATTTTTGAACGCACCATTGAACTTATTGATACTTATCATCCGGACGAGATTGCCATTGAAGCGCCATTCTTCGGAAAAAATGTACAATCTATGCTGAAGCTGGGCCGTGCCCAGGGCGTGGCGATGGCCGCGGGGCTTTCACGGCAAATCCCCATAACCGAATACCTTCCGAAGAAAATTAAGATGGCCATTACCGGGAACGGCAGTGCCAGCAAGGAGCAGGTGGCCAAAATGCTGCAAAGCCTTTTAAAACTGAAATCTTTGCCGAAAAACCTCGACTCTACCGATGGACTCGCCGCTGCGGTTTGCCATTTTTACAATTCCGGGCGCGTAGAGATTGGAAAAAATTATTCCGGCTGGGCTGCGTTTGTAAAGCAGAATCCGGGGAAAATTAAATAATCCCCCTAACCCCCAAAGGGGGAATGTTTGTTGAAATGGATAAAACTATACATAAGGATCACAAGCTCCTCTCCTTCGGGGAGGCTGGGAGGGGCTGCGGAATTTATATCCATATCCCATTTTGCAAGCAGGCATGCCATTATTGCGATTTTCATTTCTCAACTTCTGTAAAAAAGAAAGGCAGGCTGGTGGAGATGCTTTGCAAAGAACTGCTGCTGCGGAAGGCTGAGCTTTTAAAAAGCGAAATTCAAACCATCTACTTTGGAGGCGGTACGCCCAGTTTGCTAACTTCGGAAGAACTTCAGCAGATTTTTGAGACTGTTTTTGCCAATTTCAATATTGCCGAAAATCCTGAAATCACCCTCGAGGCCAATCCCGATGACCTTTCCGAAGAAAAGCTAAAGATGCTGGCAGCATCTAAAATTAACAGGCTGAGTGTTGGTGTGCAGTCGTTTTTTGAAGAAGATTTAAGGCTGATGAACCGTGCGCACAATGCCAGGGAAGCTTTTGAGAGTATTCGTCTGGCCGGCCGATATTTTGAGAATATCTCTATAGACCTTATTTACGGGGTTCCCGAAATGTCTGCGGAAAAATGGCGGAAAAACCTTCAAATAGCTTTGGAGCTTGGCGTACCCCACATTTCCAGCTACGCGCTTACCGTAGAACCAAATACCGCGCTGCAGAAATTTATTGAAAGAGGAAAAGTAAAACCGGTGGATGACGAACTGGCCCGGGAGCATTTTGAGATTCTGATCAACACCTTAAAAAAAGCCGGTTTTGAACATTATGAATTTTCAAATTTTGGGAAGCCGGGCTATTTTTCCCAAAACAATACCGCTTACTGGCTGGGGAAACCTTACCTGGGAATTGGGCCTTCGGCACACTCGTATAACGGTGATTCCCGAAAATGGAATGTGGCGAATAATTCCCTGTATATAAAGGCGCTGGAAAAGGCTGAGCTGCCTTTGCAAACCGAAAAACTTTCTGTAACCGATAAATACAACGAATATGTGATGACGCGGCTGCGAACAAAGTTTGGCGTTGGAATCGCCGAAGTTGAAGAAGCCTTTGGCAAGAACTACGGTGATTACCTTTTGCAACAGGCTGCGGTTTTGCTGAAAAAAGGCCTTCTTAAAAATGAAAATGAAATCTTACATGTGACTTCTAAAGGCAAATTTTTAAGCGACGGGATAGCTGCCGATTTGTTTTATGTGGAGGAGGAGTAGTGGGAATTGAAAAGTGAAAAGTGGAAAGTGGAAAGTGGAAAGTTCGAAATCTGGAGATGATTATTACTGCTTTTACAGTTTAAAGCTTAAAGTAAAATTTAAAATTCCGCATTCAGAATAAATAAAAAAGCTTCCCTAATTTAGCCTTATGAAGGCAAAAGTTGAAATAGGCTCCCAAATTTATAATATCGACCTCGCGAGGCCGCTGGATATTTCGTTAAGCCTGCGCGGGGATGCCAAAAATCCCATTGCCTGGTACCTGGGTGCCCCTGTGATCGCACCTGTGAAAAATGGCGATTTTATAGGAAAGGTTAGTCAGGGTGCTTCAGTGAATTTTAACAATATCACCTTTAATCCGCACGGGCACGGTACGCACACCGAATGTGTGGGGCATATAAGCCAGGAATTCTTCAGCATCAACCAAACGCTTAAGAATTTCTTTTATATGGCCAGACTCATTTCCGTAGAACCCTTGAAGAGTGGGGGGGACCAGGTGATTTCCGAAGAACAGATAAGTGCGAAAATTGGCAAAAATGAAGTGGAGGCTTTGGTAATAAGGACACTTCCAAATTATATAGAAAAGCGCAGCAGGAAATATTCCCATACCAATTGGCCGTATTTAGAGGAAGCTGCGGCACGCTATATAAGGGAATGCGGTGTAAAACACCTGCTCATTGATCTTCCTTCTGTAGATAAAGAGAAAGATAACGGAAAATTGCTGGCGCACAAAGCCTTCTGGAACTATCCCAAAAATACCCGGTTTGATGCCACCATCACCGAGCTTATTTATGTGCCCAACAGCATTGCCGACGGGGAATATTTGTTAAACCTCCAGATCGCTTCTTTCGAGAACGATGCTACCCCCAGCAAACCGGTAGTGTATAAACTTCAGTAATTATGAAATTCATCCTGCGACTTGAAGAACTGGCCATGCTACTTTTGGGCATTTATGCCTTTTCAGTTCTGGACTTTTCCTGGTGGTGGTTCCTTGGCCTATTTTTCACACCAGATCTTGGCATGATAGGCTATGCTTTTGGGCAAAAGGCCGGTGCTTTCAGCTATAACCTGTTTCATCATAAAGGTATGGCCATAACCTTGTGGATTGTTGGGCATGCCTTGCAGAACCAGGTTTTACAATTAATAGGTCTTATTTTGTTTTCACATTCGGCTTTTGATCGTATTTTAGGCTACGGCCTTAAATATGAAAAAGGCTTTAAATTCACTCATTTGGGAGAAATCGGTAAATAATATGGAGCTTTTATTTATTGGGCTTGCCGTTGGCGCGGTGGTGGCTTACTTTATTTTCGCGAAATTCAACACGCAGCGTTCCAAAGAAAAAACCAGTGAACAGTCGGTCATACTTATGGATAAGATACGGAGTGTTTGCAAGTTCATTACGGTGGAAGGTGATTTTTCTGAAATTTACCATTATGAGAACATGAAGGAAAAGTACATTAGCCTCGTGTTTGGAAAGAAGAAGGCCATTATCCTTATTAATGCCAAAGCGCATATTGGCTTTGACCTTAGCAAGATTAAAATGGAAAGTGATAATGATAAGAAAAAAATCGTCCTTACCAATTTCCCACAGCCGGAACTGCTTACCGTAGAGACCGATTTTAAGTATTACGACAAGCGTGAGGGCTGGGCCAATCCCTTCACCACTTCAGATTTAACCGATATTAACCGCGACGCGAAAAAGCATATTGTAGATAAAATTCCTGAAAGCGGACTTTTTGAACAGGCCCGGAAAGAGGCTTTGGGAACCATTTTGCTTATGGAAAAGATTGTGGAGACCATTGGCTGGAAACTGGATTACACCGCACTGACTTTAGAAGAAGCTGAAGAAAGGCAGAAACTGGAAAAATAAGTTTTTCCCTTTTGAAGTTTAGGAACGGAATTATGGACATAGAAACTTTTAGAAATTACTGCATAAGAAAAAAAGGGGTTACCGAAGAACTTCCTTTTGGTTCCGATAACCTTGTTTTTAAGGTGATGGGCAGGATGTTTGCGCTGGCTTCTTTAGATACGGTGCCGTTGCAGGTAAACTTAAAATGTGATCCTGAAAGGGCTATTGAATTACGGGAACAGCATGAAGAAAATATCCTTCCCGGGTACCATATGAACAAAAAACACTGGAATACGGTAATCATGGATGGCCGCATGGCTAAAGAATTTACCTTTGAGCTCACCCGCCACTCCTATAACCTGGTGGTGGCAGGGCTAACACGAAAACAAAAAAGAGAACTCGAAAAAATAGAATGAAGCAGGCGTTAGAGTTTTACACTCATCAGAAGAAAAAACATGAGGAGCACCTGGCTGCACTCTCAAAAAAACTTATCATCTCCAGCATGGCCAGGCTCCTGGTATTTCTGGCGATTTGCTTTGGGATCTACTATTTCTTCGGAAATTTGAACATTCTTGTGCCATTAATAATTGCCGGAATCGCTCTTTTTCTTTTCCTGGTTTCACGGCACAGCAACCTGAAAGATCAAAGTAACAAGCAAAAGGAATTGATAAACCTGAATACTGTTGAAATTGATGTCCTGAAAACACGAAATTTCGAATTTTTGCCAGGCGGAAAGGAATTCGATGATCCGCTCCATGCCTACAGCCAGGATATTGATCTTTTTGGGCGCGGTTCTTTTTTTCAGTATCTCAACCGCACCGCTTTACAGGAAGGCAAAAAGAAGCTTGCGGGTTTTTTAAAGGAGAATAACATTTCCAATATTAACAAAAAGCAGGAAGCGGTAAAAGATCTTGCTGAAAAAGCGGCCTGGCGGCAGGAGTTTACCGCTTTGGCAAAATTGGTAAAAACCGAGACGCCTTCAGCCACAGTTTTAAACTGGTTTAAAAACTATAAATCTTTTGTGCCCGGTATTATGAAATGGCTGCCGGCCGTGTTTTCAGTTATTTCTGTAGCGGTTATTGTGGCTTATGCTTTAGACTATATCAGCGGAATCCAGCTGGCACTTTGGTATTTCGCAGGCCTGCTTATTACCGGTTATTTCCTTAAAAAGATCAACCTGCTTTCCGGAAGTGTTAGCAAGGTGCAGGATACTTTTCATCAATATCATCACCTGATGGCCTTACTGGAAAGTGAAAATTTTGCTTCGGAAATAATGCGGGAGAACCAGCAGCTAATCCGTTCAGAAGGTGAAAAGGCATCGGCTATCTTCAGGGAATTCTCAAAGGCTATCGACGCTTTCGACCAGCGCAACAATATGCTTTTCGGCATTTTTGCCAACGGATTTCTGCTATGGGATTTGCGCCAGAGTTACCGCCTGGAACAATGGATTTTCAAATACCGTGAAAATGTGGAGCACTGGTTTGAGGTAATAGAATTTACCGATGCTTTCAACTCCCTTGGGAATTTCGCTTTTAACCACCAGGATTACGTTTTTCCTGAAATTTTAAATAACAGGAGTGGTATTTCAGCAAAAAAACTCGCGCATCCGCTGCTTGACCCTCAAAAGCGGGTAGCGAATGATTTCCGTATAAACAATGAAGAGTTTTTTATTATTACCGGCGCGAATATGGCCGGGAAAAGCACGTTTCTAAGAACCGTGTCGCTGCAAATTGTAATGAGCAACATCGGCCTGCCGGTTTGTGCAGAAGCCTGTACCTATTCGCCAATTAAGCTGATTACCAGTATGCGCACCAGCGATTCGCTTAGTGACGATGAATCCTATTTCTTTTCAGAATTAAAAAGGCTGAAATTTATTGTAGACCAGGTAAAAACCGACCGCTATTTTATTATTCTGGATGAAATCCTGAAAGGAACCAACAGTACAGATAAAGCTATAGGAAGCAAAAAATTTGTGCGGAAACTGGTAAAATCGAATGCTACCGGGATTATCGCCACGCATGACCTGAGTTTATGTGAAATCACTTCGGAATTGCCGCAGGTGAAAAACCACTAT
The DNA here is from genome assembly GCF_031846485.1 of Autumnicola tepida. NCBI lineage: Bacteria > Pseudomonadati > Bacteroidota > Flavobacteriia > Flavobacteriales > Flavobacteriaceae > Autumnicola > Autumnicola tepida. The sequence continues at coordinate 62,964 of NZ_JAVRHQ010000017.1, read as the reverse complement.
TTTGACGCTGAAATTATTAATGACGAACTTAATTTTGACTACAAATTTAAAGACGGGATTTGCCAGAATATGAATGCTTCTTTCCTGCTTCGAAAAATGGCAATTGTAGACGAATGAGGTTAGAGGTAAGAGTTTAGAAGTTAGAAGTGGGAATTTCTAGTTCGTGGTTCAGGAACAATTCAAAATTTAAAATTTATCATTTAACATAATAGATTGGATTCATTTACCCAGATAGTATTAGGCGCATCGGTAGGAGAAGTGGTGCTTGGCAAAAAAGTAGGCAACAAAGCCATGTTCTACGGCGCGGTTGCAGGTACGATTCCCGATCTCGATACTTTCGCCGGGTATTTTACCGATACTATTACGGCAATAGAAATCCATCGAGGTTTTACACATTCTATTGTCTTTTCTGTTTTGTTCGCGCCGGCATTCGGCTGGCTGATTTCAAAAATGGAGAAAAAATCGGGGGCGAACTGGAAGGACTGGACAAAACTGATGTTTTGGGGGTTGATAACGCATCCTTTGCTGGATGCCCATACCACCTGGGGAACACAGCTTTTCTGGCCGCTGGATCTGCGGCTTGCATATAAGAACATTTTTGTAATTGATCCCCTTTACACCCTTCCATTTCTTATCTTCCTCGTGCTGGCTATGTTTCAGAAAAAGGGGACTGAAAAAAGGAGGAGGCTCAACTACTGGGGTTTGCGCTTCAGCAGTTTTTACCTGCTGGTAATTACGCTGCTTCTTAAGGGGTATACCTTTGGCAAATTTACCGATGCCCTGGAAAAGCAGGGATATGAGTACAAAGAAATCGAAACCAAACCGGCGCCGTTCAATACCATTCTCTGGACGGCCAATGTGGAGTTACAGGATAAATATCTTATAGGAGATTATTCAGTTTTCGATACCCAGCCCATCAGCTTTCGGGAATATCCAAAAAATCACCACCTGCTGGGGGATCTGAAGTCGGACAAAAATGTGCGGCGGTTAATCGATATTTCCCAGGGCTGGTATACCATCAGTAAAAAGGATGGCAGTTTGTATTTTAATGACCTCCGTTTTGGGAAGCTGGACCCGGCTTCAAAAAATGATGATTTCGTGTTTAGCTATGAGCTTATTCCGCATAAAGGGAGCATAAGGGCCAGGGAAGTTGAAAAAGGCAGGGGAGACGCCAAAAAAATGATGGCGAACCTGGGGGAGCGTATCCTGGGGAATTAGAAATTCTTTAGCTCAGTTTCAATCCATAACAATTTCTTTAAAAGATAGGAGGCCACTCCTAGATAAGCGGCCTCCTTGTCTTTTGAAGATTGATGTGTAGGTGATGGTATGCCGAAGTTATTTCTTAGTCATTTCAGCGAAATATTTATAGAAATAAGGAATGGTTTCAATCCCCTTCAGGTAATTCCATATGCCGAAATGCTCGTTAGGTGAGTGGATAGCATCGGTATCCAGGCCAAAGCCCATGAGAATAATCTTGCTGCCGAGTTCTTTTTCAAATAAGGAAACAATGGGGATGCTGCCCCCGCTGCGCTGCGGGATTGGTGTTTTTCTAAAAGTTTTTTCATAAGCCTTACTTGCCGCCTGGTAACCGGGATTATCTATTGGAGTTACATAAGCATAACCTCCATGATGGGGTTTTACCTCCACAGTAACGGCATCTGGAGCTATACTTTCGAAGTGTTTTTTAAAAAGCGCAGTAATTTCTTTCCAGTCCTGGCCAGGTACCAAACGCATAGAGATTTTAGCGAAAGCTTTGGAAGGAAGCACCGTTTTGGCGCCTTCTCCAATGTAGCCGCCCCAGATCCCGTTAACATCCAGTGTAGGCCTGATGGATGCTCTCTCTAAAGTGGAATATCCAGCTTCGCCATAAACATCTTTAATCTTCAGTTTATTCTTATAATCCTCTTCATTATAAGGGGCTTCGGCCATTTTTTTCCTTTCTTCAGAACTCAGGTCTTCTACCTTATCATAAAAACCGGGAATTGTAATATGATTGTTTTCATCGGTTAAAGAAGCGATCATTTTTGCCAGGATATTTACGGGATTACCAACGGCGCCCCCATACAGGCCGGAATGCAGGTCGCGGTTAGGGCCGGTCACTTCAACTTCAATATAAGAAAGTCCGCGAAGGCCGGTGGTAATGGAAGGCGTGTCTTTGGAAATCATCCCGGTATCTGAAATAAGGATTACATCGTTGGCGAGTTTTTCCTTGTTTCTCTCAATAAACCAGCCCAGGTGTTCGCTGCCTACCTCTTCTTCGCCTTCAATCATAAATTTCACATTGCAGGCTAGCTCATTGCTATGGGTCATGTATTCCAGCGCCTTCACATGCATGTACATCTGGCCTTTGTCGTCACATGCCCCACGGGCGAAGATGGCTCCTTCGGGATGAATTTTGGTGTTTTTGATGACCGGCTCAAAGGGCGGATTATCCCACAGCTCCAGCGGGTCTGGCGGCTGCACATCGTAATGCCCGTAGACCAGTACCGTAGGCAGATCCTTATCGATTATCTTTTCTCCATACACTACAGGATGGCCAGGGGTTTCGTAAATTTCAGCCTTTTCGCAACCTGCATTTTCCAGACTTGCCTTTACAGCCTTGGCGGTTTTGAGCATGTCTTTTTTATAGTCTGAATCGGCGCTTATAGAAGGGATCTTTAAAAGCTCTGTGAGTTCCTGTACGAAACGGTCCTTGTTTTTGTCTATATATGATTGAATGTCTTTCATCTTATGGGTTTTGAATTAGCCCAAAGGTAATAATTTGAAAATTTTCAATTTTTTTACTGAAGCTGTTTGTAGATTGAAACATTTATGTATATTTGCATCCGCTAACCAAAATAATGGATAGCAAATTTTTCTGAAGCGGGCGTGGTGGAATTGGTAGACACGCTAGACTTAGGATCTAGTGCCTTACGGTGTGAGAGTTCGAGTCTCTCCGCCCGCACAACAAGCAAAAAGCCGACTTTAGCGAGTCGGCTTTTTTGTTTTGGGTACAACATAGGTACAACATGAAAAGGGATCATGGATCATTCCTAAAAGTTGTGGACTAGGCAAATATTCTGGTTAATCTGAACAGGAAGAATTCAACATTTTTCACTCCTCTAAACTGACTTCTAAAGGCTTTAATTTTTGCGTTAAATGATTCTGCAGCGGCATTTGTACTTCTGTTATGGAAGTAATTTAGAATAGTGTTGTAATTAAATTTTATGCTATTGGCGACGGTATTGAAAGCTTTGAACCCGGCTTCTTCAACTTCTCTATAATGTTCACTCAACTAAAAAATTTGTGGTACAGGATCACCTTTAATAAATAAAAAAAAGGCTGCCATTTTTAGACAGCCTCGGTGTTTTACTTTTTAGACTCTGCTATAGAGACTTTTCTAAATTCCTTTAGTAACTTTTCTAATTCTAAGGATGATTTTCTTGCCCTCGTTCCGGCACTTTTATTGCCGCTTTCCAATTGTGAATCTGCATCTGTCTGGAAGGATTCAAAAGTAGTCTGAATGTTTTCAATAAGTTCTTTCATGATAGTAATTTATAATTAGGATCACGAAAATAGAATAATTTTAGAGGTTTCTCCAATTAAAAGCGCCCATATCTACTATAACTTTTCCGCGAGCGGTTTCTGTACAGTTGTATAACTACGAGGAGATAAGAGTATCTGATATAAGTCTTTGAAAGGGTGTCTGTTACGATATTATAGCGGCTAAACTTAACGTTGAGGTAAAAAATGCTCTTCAGGATTAATAAATCCATAAAACACATTGGCAGCCCTATGGGTATTTTTACCCAAAATTAAATCATCTGTTATGATAGCGAATGAAAAAGCAATGCTGGCACTGGAAACTATAGATTTTCCGGTTTTTTATGATAATGCCAGCCAGGTAATAAAAGATTCCAAGGGAATGATGGTATGCGATATAAGAGGCTGGAGTAAGATCCAGTTTATGCTAAAGTCTGAGGAAAGGCAGGATGCTATTGGTGAGCTCGTGGCCGTACTTTTAAATAAGTATCATAGCGATTTTGAAGGGCATTTTGAAAGCCTGCAGCTTTATTTGTAAATATTATGGATCCTTCTTCAGTAGCGTTAAATTACCTGTTAAGTTTTAGCTGAAAATTGACCGCTGAGCCTTAAAGTTTTAAATTCAGGGCTGCCAGATTAATGGGAAATGGATTTAAACACTAACTGATGGAACCAAAGAAATTCTTTTTCAAAGACGACGGGACTATTCCCAACAACAAACTGCCCCTGCTGGTCTATAAAAATGCTTTTGACAAAAGAGCTAACGAAGGTGCAGCCTGGCTTGAAGATACATTTGCTTTAAACAACTGGAAAAACTCCTGGCGCAATGGAGTCTTTGACTATCACCACTACCATAGTATATCTCACGAGGTTCTGGGGGTGTACAGCGGCTCTGCCTTATTACATCTTGGCGGGGAAAAAGGCGAGAAAATCAGGGTAGAAGCCGGGGATGTTATTGTTATTCCTGCGGGAGTAGGGCACAAAAAGCTGGAGAGCGACAGCGACTTTGGTATTGTAGGGGCTTATCCTAATGGCAGCGACTACGATATAAATACCGGCAGAGAAGGAGAACGCCCTAAAGCTGATAAAAATATAGCGGCACTGCCAATACCCAAAAATGATCCCCTGCAGGGCGAAAAGCAGGGACTTACTAAAATCTGGGCTGGAGTCTGATACAGAAAACGTGTTGCTGCCAGCGGTTCTTTTCCTTATGCAACTTTCCAAAATGGTTTTTTCTACATTTTATTTCCCGCTTCCATCCGATCTTTTTAGCCGTATGCAATAAGTTTGCGGCTAACATTTTTATTAGTCTTTATTCTCTATATTGATAAAACTGAGGGTTAAGTATAACTGACCAAAAGGCTAGTCCGAGCATTTTCCTGCCTTCCGTTTTTTCTTTGATCTTGTTACAAAAACAGTTTGGTCCAACTGTGGTTTCCGGTCCTCCATTCATAAAGAAATATTTCTATACAGGAATCTTTCCAGCTTGTATTGCGGATAAAATATTTAATATCTTCGCTTTATACCTCACTGCGAATGAATTTCAACACCAGATATTTTGTGCTGCTTTGTGGGCCCTTACTGTTTGTAATCTTACAGTGGGCAGGAAATCCTGATAGCATTCCGGATGCAGCATGGGATGTGCTTTGTGTTACCCTGTGGATGGCATTATGGTGGGTGACCGAAGCAGTGCCAATCGCTGCAACAGCATTATTGCCTATCGCTCTTTTTCCCCTCACCGGGGTACTGGAAATTGGAGCTGTAACCAGCGCCTATGGAGATAAATATATTTTCCTTTATCTTGGTGGTTTTCTGCTGGCAATTGCTATCGAAAAATGGAACCTGCACCGTCGCATCGCGCTTTCCATTATTAAATTTATTGGAACCAATATCAAATTTATCATCCTGGGGTTTATGATTGCCACGGCTTTCCTCTCTATGTGGATCTCCAATACTGCCACTTCTGTGATGATGCTGCCAATTGGTACCGCTATAATAAGTGAACTGCAGGATCATCCGGCAGGTTTAAAAAATGAGGATAAAAAATTTGGAAAGGCATTGATGCTTGGAATTGCTTATAGTGCATCCATAGGCGGTATTGCAACGCTTATAGGGACACCTCCCAATTTGGTGCTTGCTGGAATTGTGGAAAAATTATATGGTATCGAAATCTCTTTTGTGCAGTGGATAGTACTGGGACTGCCAATTTCAGTTTTTCTGCTATTCATCTGTTGGAAATACCTTACTGTTTTTGCTTTTGATTTTAAGGGTATGAAATTGCCTGGTGAAAAGAATGAAATCTCCTCTATGCTCGATCAACTGGGCAGGATGGGCCGGGAAGAAATAACGGTGCTTGTGATATTTATTTGTACCGCTCTGGCATGGATTACCAGAAGTTTTCTTTTAGCGCCAATCATTCCGAATATTGATGATACCATTATTGCCATGGCTGCTGGGATTCTTCTTTTTGTCTTACCATCTGGGAAAAAAGAGGGGCGAATACTGGATTGGGAGGATGCCGGCAGGATTCCATGGGGAATAATTATTTTGTTTGGTGGGGGAATGGCACTTGCAAAAGCATTTGAAGTAAGCGGGTTGGCCGTATGGATTGGAGAACAGTTAACCAGCCTTGAAAATTTGCCATTTTTCCTTCTGATTTTGGTGTTGGTGGCTGCAGTTAATTTTTTAACTGAAGTTACTTCCAACCTGGCAACAACGGCAATGCTTTTGCCAATTCTTGCTCCTATGGCTGTGGCGCTGGGAATTCATCCTTATTTTCTCCTGGTGGCTGCAACCTTAGCGGCTTCCTGTGCGTTTATGTTACCCGTGGCCACTCCTCCCAACGCGGTTGTATTTGGCTCCGGACAGTTAAGTATTCCTGATATGGTGAAGGCTGGTATTTTTATGAACATCTTTTCGATACTCCTGATAAGCCTGATTGTTTATTATTTGCTTCCGATACTTTGGGATATAAAAATGAATGAAATTCCGCCTGCACTGTTGTGAAAAGTCTGTACTAGGATTCTCCATTTCACCTTTAAATAGCATTCTTTTCCTGTAAAGCATATTCTGTTAGAAATTGCGTGAGGGATAGGAGCGGCTATCCTGCCTTGCCGCGAGGCAGGTAGATAGCGCGGATAGCCCGGCCCGCAGGGCACGCCATAAAAATTATTATTATAGCCTTATTCCTTCTGAACAGGGATCAGGACATTGCCGGTTTTCTCGCCGGATAGTACATACTGGTAAGCTTCCTTAATCTGATCTAATGGATAATGCCTGTCGATAAGCGGGTTAAATTTGCCTTTTTGCATTAGATCCATAGTTAACTTCATACTGGCTTTGGGATATAGCGGAACAGGAAATTTTACTTGTTTGCCGGCTTTGAAATTTGTGCTGAACGCAAGGAAAAGATTTTCCATATTCGGGCCGAGTTCTGAAGAAATATAGGCGCCGCCATTTTTTATTAAATGTTTGCATTTAGAAAACCTGCTTTTACCGACGGTGTCAAAAATATAATCAAATTTTGTGTGCTGTTGGGTAAAATCTTCTTTTGTATAATCTATAACTTCATCGGCTCCCAGGGATTTTACCAGGTCCCTGTCTTTTCCCTTACATACTGCAACAGTATTTGCGGCGTGGGATTTTACAAATTGTAAGGCTGCTGAACCAATAGCTCCTGTCGCTCCGTTAATAAGTACTTTTTGCCCCTGCTTAAGCTGAATCTTGTTGATAAAATTATAGGCATAATGGCCACCTTCTACGGCTGCTGCCGCCTGTTCAAAAGATATCGCCTCCGGGAGCTTTAAAATGTGCCTGTTTTCGGGATAGGTTAGAAATTCAGCCTGGGAAGAAACTCCATTATCGCCGAAACCCCAAACGCGGTCCCCGGTTTTAAAGAGTTTAACTTCACTGCCGGTTTCTTCCACGACCCCGCTAAAAACGGTACCAGGAATTTTTTTCCTGGGGTTGGGAAGGCCAAGCATCAGTTTCATTATAAATGGTTTTCCCGTTAAGATAGCGCAGTCGGTGCGGTTTACTGTAGTGTAGTAAACGCGGATTAAAACATCTTTTTTTCCAGGCACAGGCTTTTTAACCTCTTCAATATTTAAAACTTCGGCGGAACCGTATTGATGACGAACTACTGCCTTCATTTTTTAACCGGTTGAATTTATCTATTTAAATAACTGAAAATCAAATATATAAATATAGTAATTTTAATTGTTATTATTTATTACTGGTTCTAAGGAAAAACTGAAGTAGGAAAGCTGATGTGTAAAAGCTTTTTTTTGCCTGAAATAAAAAGTCGCGGAAAAGCTAAATTTCGGCTCTTCCACGACTATTATATTTGCTGAAAACTGGTTTTAAACGGCAGGTAAATCTCCCTGGCCTTTGGTGCGCAATTTCGTTTTGCCCATAAGATATTTATCTACATGATAAGCAGCTTCCCGGCCTTCAGAAATCGCCCATACAATAAGCGATTGTCCCCGGCGCATATCCCCGGCGGTAAAAATATTGGGAACATTGGTTTGGTACTTTTTATTGGCTTTAATATTGGTCCTGTTGTCCAGGTCCAGTCCCAGTTTTTCACTAAGGGTTTTCTCCGGTCCTGTAAACCCTAAAGCTAGCAGGGCCAGGTCGCATGGCCATTCTTTTTCAGAATTTGGAACTTCCTGAAGTTTTGGCCTCCCATTCTCACCTTTTACCCACTCGATTTTTACCGTTTTAAGGGCGGTAAGTTTGCCACTCTTATCTTTAATAAATTCTTTGGTGGAAATACTCCAGTTACGGTTTACTCCTTCCTCGTGTGAGGAGCTGGTTTTTAAGGTAAAGGGCCAGTAAGGCCACGGATTGTCAATCGTTCTGGATTCCGGCGGCATGGGCATAATTTCAAAATTGGTCACAGATTTTGCCCCGTGGCGGTTGGAAGTTCCCACGCAGTCTGAGCCGGTATCCCCACCTCCTATTACAATTACATTTTTACCTTTGGCATGTAATCTTTCAGTAGTTTCGGCAAGGCCATCTACCACTTCGTTATTTCTTTTCAGAAATTCCATCGCCTGTACCACTCCTTCAGCATCGGCACCCGGAATAGGCAAAGGCCTTCTTTGAGTTGCACCGCCGCAAAGAACGATGGCATCAAATTCCTTCAGTTTTTCAATTTCATAATCCACGCCAACATTGGTATTGGTCTTAAAAGTGATTCCTTCGCCTTCCATTACCTCTATACGCCGGTCTATCACGTGCTTTTCCATTTTGAAATCCGGGATTCCATAGCGCAATAATCCTCCAACTTTTTTATCCCTTTCAAAAACAGTAACGCTATGTCCCGCGCGGTTTAACTGCTGAGCGGCGGCTAAGCCTGCCGGCCCGGAGCCTACAACGGCAATGGTTTTTCCGGTACGGTGTGCAGGTGGTTCCGGCTTTATCCAGCCTTCTTTAAAACCTCTTTCAGCTATGTACTTTTCTATCATTTCTATAGCCACCGGCGGTTCTATAATTCCCAGTACACACGCAGATTCACAAGGTGCCGGGCAAAGGCGGCCGGTAAATTCCGGAAAATTATTGGTGGTGTGCAATATCTTTAGGGCGCGCTGCCAGTCATTCTGGTATACGGCGTCATTAAAATCGGGTATAAGATTTCCTACGGGGCAGCCACTGTGGCAAAAGGGAATTCCGCAGTCCATACAACGGCCACCTTGTTTGTTTAATTCTTCGTTATCGAGATCTTTGGTAAACTCTTTATAGCTTTTTAGCCTTTCAGGCGCAGCATAGGTTTCTTCCTCAGCTCGTTCATATTCTAAAAATCCTCGTAATTTTCCCATGCTTAAGCTGTTTTAAGTTCTCTTTCGTTCTGCATCTTTTCTTCTTCAATTTTCTGTAATGCCTTCTTGTATTCCACCGGCATCACTTTTATAAATTTATTTTTATTTTCTTCCCAGTTGTCCAGGATTTCTTTGGCAACATCACTTTCGGTATAGCGATAGTGATTTTCTATAAGGCCAAGCAGCTCTTCCTGGTTTTCTTCGGAAGGGTGCTCCAGCCCGATCATTTCCATATTGAAGTTATTGGAATCCTGGTTGTTTTCGGGATCATAGATATACGCGATTCCACCACTCATTCCCGCGGCAAAATTCCGGCCTATCCTACCAAGAATAACGGCTACTCCCCCTGTCATATATTCACAACCATGGTCGCCAATTCCTTCAATCACGGCTTTGGCCCCGGAATTCCTTACACAAAAGCGTTCCCCGCCGATACCATTTACATAGGCCTCCCCGGCAATGGCACCATATAAAGCGACATTACCAATAATCACATTTTCATTAGATTTAAAGGTGGCTTCTGCCGGTTTCCTTACGGTAAGCGTTGCGCCTGAAAGTCCTTTTCCGAAGTAATCATTGGTGTTTCCAATCACATTCAGGGTAAGGCCACGGGTTGCAAAGGCTCCAAAACTCTGTCCTGCCGATCCCACAAAATTTATATTGAGGGTATTTGGTGGAAGTCCGCTCTCCCCATGGATCTTAGAGATCTCATTACTCAATATCGCTCCCGTGGTACGGTTAATATTGCTGATGGAAAAATCCAGGCTCATCTTTTCTTTTCTGTAGATTGCCGGGTGTGCTTTTCTTAAAATTTCGAAATCCAGTACATTTTCCAGGTTGTGATCCTGCTTTTGCGTGCAGTAAAGCGGCATGTCCGGATCAATTTTTGGCTTGTAAAGGATATTCGATAAATCTATCCCCTGGGCCTTGTAATGCTGAATGGCTTTGTTCATGTCCAGTTTCTGGCTTTGTCCTACCATTTCATTTACTGTCCTGAAGCCAAGATCGGCCATGATCTGCCGTAATTCCTGGGCAACGAAATACATGAAATTGATCACATTTTCAGGAGTGCCTTTAAAGTTCTTCCTTAACTCCGGATCCTGGGTGGCAATTCCCACCGGGCAGGTATTAAGGTGGCAGGCACGCATCATAATACATCCTGTAGCCACAAGCGGCGCAGTGGAGAAACCAAATTCTTCGGCTCCCAGTAAACAGGCAATGGCAACATCCCGGCCTGTTTTCAACTGGCCATCGGCTTCCACCACAATCCTGTTCCGCAAATTGTTAAGCAGAAGGGTTTGTTGTGCCTCGGCAATTCCAAGTTCCCATGGCAAACCTGCATGTCGCAGGGAAGTAAGGGGGGAAGCTCCTGTTCCGCCATCGTAACCAGAGATTAACACCACATCTGCTTTTGCTTTGGCAACACCGGCGGCAATAGTACCTACTCCCACTTTGGAAACCAGTTTTACGTTGATCCGGGCTTCCCGGTTGGCATTCTTTAAGTCGAAAATTAGCTGCGCCAAATCCTCAATAGAGTAAATATCATGGTGAGGAGGAGGGGAGATTAAGCCCACATAAGGTGTGGAATTTCTGGTTTTGGCAATATCGGGATTTACTTTTGGGCCCGGCAATTGCCCACCTTCCCCGGGTTTTGCACCCTGGGCCATTTTGATCTGAATTTCCTGTGCGCTGCTCAAATAATTAATGGAAACTCCAAACCGTCCTGAAGCTACCTGCTTAATGGCACTGTTTCTCCAGTTCCCATCTAAATCTTTGTTGAACCTATTTGCGTCTTCGCCACCTTCTCCGGAATTGCTTTTTCCCTTCATCCGGTTCATGGCGATCGCCAGGTTTTCATGTGCTTCTTTACTAATGGAACCAAAAGACATCGCACCGGTTTTAAACCTTTTTACGATTTCTGTCCAGGGCTCCACTTCATCTAAAGGAACAGGATTCAAATCGCGGAATTTAAACATTCCCCTAAGCGTCATCAGGTTTTTGGACTGCTCGTTAATAATAGCAGCATACTCCTCATAACTTTTTGGATTATTTTGTTTTACTGCCTGCTGCAGTTTGGCAACACTGGCAGGGTTAAACATATGTCTTTCTCCATTTCTTCGCCACCTGTAGTCTCCACCAATGTCAAGATCCAGTCCTTCATCGGTTTCCGGTGGATTGAAGGCGCTGTCGAAACGCTTCTGGATTTCTTTTTCAATTTCATAAAGCCCAATACCCTCAATCCTTGTGGGTGTATTGGTGAAATATTTATCTACAAACTTGCGGTTTAGCCCAAGAATTTCAAAGATTTGGGAACCACGGTAAGAATGCAGGGTGGAAATCCCGATTTTGTTCATGATCTTAACAATACCTTTTCCAATGGCTTTATTAAAATTCTGAACGGCAACCTCGGGGTCTTCTGTTTCTATATCTTTTGATTCTGCCAGCTTGTAGATGATTTCATTTACCATGTACGGATTAATGGCACTTGCACCATAACCAAACAACAGCGCGAAATGATGCGGCTCACGAGGTTCGGCAGATTCGATTATAATCCCGAAACTTGACCTTCTGTGATGTTTTTTAAGACGGTGATGCACAAATGAACAGGCCAGAAGTGATGGAATTGGCGCGAGTTTGGACGACACATTCCTATCTGAAAGAATAATCGCATTACAGCCATTATCCACAGCCCTTTTTATTTCCAGTACAATTTCATCAAGCCTTGCTTCAAGCCCGTTAAGGCCTTTTTCAGCTTCATATAAAATTGAAATTGAAGTAGCCGCGAAATCGGGATGGTCTATATATTTTATCTTATCCAGGTCTTCGTTGGAAATCACCGGATTTTGAATTCTGAGTTTTTTACAGTTTTCCGGAAGGACGTCAAAAATATTCCGGTCGGCACCAATGGCAAGGCTGATATCTGTTACGATTTCTTCCCGGATCCCGTCCAGTGGCGGATTAGTTACCTGCGCGAATAATTGCTTAAAATAGTTAAATAAAAGCTGTGGTTTATCTGAAAGCACGGCCAGTGGAATATCGGCGCCCATAGAGCCAATAGCTTCCTTGCCGCCCAAGGCCATTGGGGTGATGATGGTTTTAATATCTTCAATCGTGTACCCGAACAATTTTTGACGGGTAAGGAAATCTTCTTTCTCTACGGGAGTTTTATTGCCGGTATAAGGTACTTCGGCTAAAGGCAAGAGATTTTCATCCAGCCATTTTCTATATGGAAGCTTGGAAACAATTTCCGTTTTCACTTCTTCATCCCCAATAATCCGCCCCTCATTCATATCTACCAGGAACATTCTTCCCGGTTCAAGGCGCCCGTGTAATTCTACATTTTCAGGTTTAATGTCTATCACCCCAGTTTCAGAAGACATTATTACGTAGCCATCTTTGGTCACGGTATAGCGGGAAGGCCGTAAACCGTTCCTGTCCAGCAATGCCCCGATATAATTTCCATCGGTAAACGGGATGGAGGCCGGGCCGTCCCATGGCTCCATTATACAGGCATTGTATTCGTAAAATGCCCGCTTATCTTCAGTCATGGAAGGATTTTTTTCCCAGGCTTCCGGCACCATCATCATAATGGCTTCCGGCAGGGATCTTCCTGTTTGCAAAAGCAATTCCAGCACCATGTCCATAGAAGCAGAATCTGATTTTCCCTCCAGTACAACGGGAGTGATCTCTTTTAGGTCATCACCAAATTTTTCACTTTCAAACAATTCCTCCCGGGCTTTCATCCGGCTTAAATTCCCTCTAAGGGTGTTTATCTCCCCGTTGTGGCACATATACCGGAATGGCTGTGCCAAATCCCATGTTGGAAAAGTGTTGGTGGAAAAACGCTGGTGTACCAGGGCAAGTTTTGTTACCAGGTCTGGATCATTTAAATCCTGATAATAGGTATTAATGTCCTGCGGCATCAAAAGCCCCTTGTAAATAATGGTGTTTGTGGAAAGGCTGGAAACATAGAAATATTCCGCCTCTGCGAGTTCTGATTTATAGATTTTATGCTCGGTTATTTTCCTGGCAGCAAAAAGTTTGGCATTAAAAAGTTCTTCAGAAAGTTCTTCTCCCTTTCCAATAAAAACCTGTTCTACTGTTGGTTCAGAAAGGGCAGCAATGCTACCCAGGCAGCTTTTGTCTACCGGGACTTTTCTCCAGCCAAGAATATTCAATCCCTGCCTTGTAATTTCCTTTTCAAAAATTTCACGGCAAATTCTCGCCTGGTTTGCAGATCCCGGAAGAAAGGTCATTCCCACAGCGTAAGACTTGAATTCGGGAATATCAAAATCACAAACCTTTTTAAAGAAGTCATGGGGAATTTCAATAAGGATGCCTGCGCCATCACCGGTTTTTCCGTCTGCGCTAACGGCACCGCGATGTTCCAGCCTGATGAGAATATCAAGGGCTTTGTGTATAATATCGTTGGTGCGTTTTCCTTTTAAATTACATATAAATCCTGCTCCGCAATTATCGCGCTCGAACTCTGGGGAATAAAGCCCCTGTTGTTTTGGTGTCATATCCGTCCTCCTTAAATTATTACTACAAAAATATCTTTTTTCGTAAAGAAAATAAAGAGAAGTAGGTAAAACAAAAGAAGAAATCTATAAAAAGGAATAAAATTAGAAATTAATAACAATTCTATAATCCAAAGCTCTTTCTGTTATTATATTCTTAATTTTAATTAAATGCTTTCATAAATCAAAACCCCCGGATTTTCGGGGGTTTTGAGGATAATGAGAGGTGTGGTGTGTTCTTAATCGTGCAGTACGCTTCTGGAAATCACAATCTTCTGAATTTCGGATGTGCCTTCATAAATCTGGGTAATTTTGGCGTCCCTCATTAGCCTTTCCACATGATATTCTTTTACATAACCATTTCCGCCGTGCACCTGCACAGCTTCTACCGTTACCTCCATAGCGGTTTTTGAAGCGAATAATTTTGCCATCGCGCCAGAGAGGTCGTAATTATTGCCATTATCCTTGTCCCAGGCCGCTTTCATTACCAAATGCCGGGCGGCTTCAATATTGGTGTGCATATCGGCAAGTTTAAAAGCGATTGCCTGGTGATTGCAGATTTCGGTACCAAAGGCCTTCCTTTGTTTGGAATAATTTTTCGCCAGTTCGTAAGCTCCCGATGCAATCCCCAATGCCTGGGCGGCGATACCAATTCTTCCTCCAGAAAGGGTTTTCATGGCGAATTTAAAGCCAAAACCATCTTCCCCAATCCTGTTTTCTTTTGGAACTTTTACATCGTTAAAATTCAAAGAATGTGTATCGCTTCCTCTTATTCCCAGTTTGTTTTCTTTTGGACCTACTTCAAATCCTTCCCAGTCTTTTTCCACAATAAAGGCATTGATTCCTTTATGCTTTTTCTCCCGGTGTGTCTGGGCAATTACAATATAAAAGTCGGCAGAATTCCCATTGGTAATCCAGTTTTTGGTGCCGTTTAAGATATAATGGTCGCCTTGGTCTATTGCAGTTGTTTTTTGGGAAGTAGCATCGCTCCCGGCTTCCGGTTCCGAAAGACAAAAAGCGCCAAGCGCTTCCCCGGTAGTGAGTTTGGAAAGATATTTTTGTTTTTGTTCCGCAGAGCCAAAAGTTTCCAGTCCCCAGCATACCAGCGAATTGTTTACAGACATTACCACAGAAGCGGAAGCGTCTATTTTTGAAATTTCTTCCATGGCCAGAACATAGGATACAGTGTCCATACCGCCACCGCCATATTCAGGAGAAGCCATCATTCCCAGGAAGCCGAGTTCGCCCATCTTCTTTACCTGTTCTTTAGGGAATTCCTGCTTTTCATCTCTTTCAATCACTCCCGGCAGTAATTCGCTTTTGGCGAAATCCCGGGCAGCGTCCCGAATCATAATATGTTCTTCTGTAAGTTTAAAATCCATATATAAATTTTTTGCGAAAAATCATTTTTGCCGTCCAAAGATAACTTTTTGATACTTATTTTTCAATCGCTATTGACTAATTTTACGAATATGGAAAAAAAGCAATATCAACTTCTTGGGGTCATGTCGGGCACTTCTTTGGACGGAATAGACATTATTGAGGCCCGGTTTCATTTTAATTCAGGAACAAGTTATAAAATATTACACGGCACAACGATTCCTTATGATGAATTCTGGAAGAAAAAACTGAGTTCTGCGGTTAATATGGACGAGCAGGAGCTACAGCACCTGAATTTTGAGTACACCCGTTATTTAGGAAATGTCCTGAAGCAGTTTATTGATGAAAACGGGCTTCATGGCCTGGACGCGATTTGTAGTCATGGCCATACGGTTAAACATGAGCCGCAAAATAAGTACACCCTTCAAATTGGCAATTTAAAAGAGCTGGCTAAGATCACCGGGCAAAAAGTGGTTTGTGACTTTCGGGTTCAGGATGTGCAACTTGGGGGGCAGGGTGCGCCGCTGGTTGCCATTGGTGATAAATTGCTTTTTTCGGAATATGATTATTGCCTGAACCTGGGTGGTTTTGCCAATATTTCTACGGAAGAAAAAAACCGGAGGATCGCCTATGATATTTGCGCGGTGAACACTGTCCTTAATTATTACGCCCATAAACTTGGTTTGGAATATGACGAAGGCGGAAAAATAGCAGCTTCAGGGAAAATTATTGAAGAATTGTATGGAAAGCTGAATTCTATGAGGTTTTATATTGAAAAGCCTCCAAAATCTTTGGGAATAGAATGGGTGAACCGGGAAATTCTTCCGTTAATTTCTCAATATGAAGAAAACATTCCTGATGTTCTTCATACCTATATTAAACATATCGCTTTTCAAATTTCAGAAGAAGTGGAAAATTCTTCCGAAGTAAAAGTGCTGGTAACCGGCGGCGGTGCTTTTAATGATTTCCTTATAACTGAATTGGGAAAAAAATCTTCTGCCCAATTTGTACTTCCTTCCGCAGAACTTATCAATTTTAAAGAAGCACTGATTTTTGCCTTTTTGGGCGCGCTGAAGCTGAGAGGAGAAAACAATATCCTTAAATCGGTCACCGGGGCCGAAAAAGACCATAGTTCCGGCGTGATTTTTAATCCCTGAAATATAAGATAGATTTATGAACGCCCATTTTGGAGTTTTTTATATTTGCCCTGCTGTTTCGCCCTAAAACTGAAACAAATAATTGATAAATACAAATAATGAAAGATCTGCTTAATTTATATCAGAATAAAGAACCCGAAATTGTTTTTAACTGGAAAGATCCTGAAACCGAGGCAGAAGGCTGGACGGTTATTAACTCACTTAGGGGCGGTGCCGCGGGAGGTGGAACCAGGATGCGCCCGGGGCTGGATATGAATGAGGTGCTGTCTTTGGCTAAAACTATGGAGGTGAAATTTACCGTTTCTGGTCCTGCAATTGGCGGGGCTAAATCCGGGATCAATTTTGATCCGAAAGATCCTCGAAAAAAAGGAGTTTTGGAGCGCTGGTACAAAGCGGTTTCTCCTTTGCTGAAAAGCTATTATGGCACCGGCGGAGATTTAAATGTAGATGAAATTAATGAAGTTATTCCAATAACTGAAGATTGTGGCGTATGGCACCCGCAGGAAGGTGTTTTTAACGGTCATTTTCAGCCTTCGGAAGCAGATAAGATTAACCGGATTGGTCAATTAAGACAGGGCGTAATAAAAGTTCTGGAAAATACCGCTTATTCTCCCGATGTTAGCCGTAAATACACCGTTGCCGATATGATTACCGGGTTTGGTGTGGCTGAAGCTGTTCACCATTTTTATGAAATTTACGGAGGTAATATTACGGGAAAGAAAGCTATTGTTCAGGGCTTTGGAAACGTGGGGTCTGCCGCGGCATATTACCTGGCGCAAAAAGGAGCGAAAGTTGTTGGAATCATTGACCGTGCGGGAGGATTAATAAATGAAGAAGGCTTCAGCTTTGAGGAAATTAAAGAAATGTTTCTTAATAAAGATGGGAATGTCCTTCGGCATCCCGATATGATCCCTTTTGAAGAAATCAATAAAAAGATCTGGAGCCTGCAAGCTGAAATTTTCGCGCCATGTGCCGCTTCCAGGTTGGTCACTAAAGAGCAAATCACGAAAATGATCGATTCCAGGCTGGAAGTTATTTCCTGTGGCGCCAATGTTCCGTTTGCCGATAAGGAGATATTTTTCGGCCCAATTATGGAATATACCGATGAGCGCGTAAGCCTAATCCCCGATTTTATCTCAAACTGCGGAATGGCGCGTGTTTTCGCCTATTTTATGGAAAGAAGGGTGCAAATGACCGATGAAGCAATTTTCAATGATACTTCCATCACCATAAAAAATGCCATCCAGAATTCTTTTGATAATAACAGCAGCAGGACCAATATTAGCAAAAGTGCCTTTGAAGTAGCCCTTAAACAACTTATATAATCTTAATAATGTCCTGTTGACAATTATTATTAGCAGCAGGTAGTAATTTGTTGAAAGCCTCCTCTTTATTTTACTAAATTTGGCTACAATTAAATGCAATTTGTCACGTTACTTTAAAAACCCCTAATTAAACAGTATGCTATACTTTTTTCAGCAGGACGGTGTCGCCAATGCAATGCAGGAGGCAGAACCGGCAGTAGAAGAAAAAACCCTTTCTATTTTCGAGCTTATGATGAGCGGAGGTATTGGAGGGCAGATTATAATTTTTATTCTTTTTATTCTTCTGTTTGTTGCAGTCTATATTTATTTTGAAAGGCTTTTCGCAATAAAATCTGCCAGCCAGGTAGATAAGAATTTCATGTTACAGATAAAGGATAGTGTGCTTAACGGAAATATTGAATCAGCCAAAATGCGCTGTGCACAAACTGATTCTCCGGTGGCAAGGTTAACAGAGAAAGGAATTTCCAGGATTGGAAGTCCATTAGAGGATATCAACACTGCGATCGAGAATGCCGGCAGGCTGGAGGTGTACAAACTGGAGAAAAATGTAAGTATTCTTGCTACTATAGCAGGTGCCGCGCCAATGATTGGGTTCCTGGGAACCGTTATAGGAATGGTTATTGCCTTTCATGAACTGGCCACCAGTAGCGGACAGGCGCAAATGGGCGCCCTGGCAGAAGGTATTTACACCGCGATGACCACCACGGTAGCCGGTTTGGTTGTGGGGATTATTGCATATATTGGGTATAACCACCTGGTGGTGAAGACAGATAAGGTGGTGCACCAGATGGAAGCGACCGCCGTGGACTTCCTGGATCTTTTAAATGAACCCGCTTAATATGAACTTAAGAGGAAGAAATAAAATAAGCCCGGAATTCAGTATGAGTTCAATGACAGACATTGTGTTTCTGTTGTTGATCTTTTTCATGCTGACTTCCCCTGCTATTACTCCGGAAGCACTTGATTTAATCCTTCCGAAGGCCAAAGGAAAAACCACCAACAAGCAAACCCTGGCGGTAAGTATCACTAAAGACCTTCAGTTTTATATAAATGAAGAGAGAATAAGCCAGAGCGCACTGGAAAGTACATTGATGAGCAGGCTGGCGGGAGAAGAAAACCCTACTATTATATTAAGGGCTGAAGAAGGAGTGCCTATAGAAAAGGCGGTAAATGTAATGGATATAGCAAACAGGAACAGTTATAAAATAGTACTGGCAGTAAAACCTGAATAAAAATGGCAATGCTGAATACAAAACACGAGAAAAAGTCTTTTACCATCACGGTGGTCCTGCACGTGTTGTTGATATTGCTGCTGTTGTTTTTTGGTTTTACGTATTTAGATCCTCCGCCGGAAAATGGAATTGCGGTAAATTTTGGTACTTCCGAAGTGGGTTCCGGAAACGAACAGCCTACCGAGCCGGTAAAATCTGCGCCAAAGACCAGCGCCCCCGAAGTTACCCCGCCTCAACCTGAAATTAAGGAAGAAGTGGTTACACAGGAAGTTGAAGAAGCCCCGGTGATTGAAGAGAAAAAGAAGGAAATTACCAAGCCCGTAGAAACCAAAGAGCCTCCCAAACCTAAAAAAGAAGAAATTCCTGTTAAAAAGCCGGAGCCCAAACCAGATAAATCCACCACAGATGCTATGAGTAGTATTCTAAATGGCCCTGAACGTGACGGCACACAAACCGGTGGCGAGGGAAATGACAATGCTGCCGGAGATAAAGGTGACCCCACAGGAGATCCTAATGCTACGAAATATTATGGTAACGGAGCCGGGCTTGACGGAGACGGAAACTATCGCCTAAGCGGCAGAAAAGCCCTGAACAAAGAAAAATTTGTACAGGATTGCAATGAATCTGGCATTGTGGTGGTAAGAATAGAAGTAAACCAGGCCGGGCAGGTGATTAGTGCAAGGCCCGGAATGAAAGGTACCACCAACAACTCGACCTGTTTAACAGATCCTGCGAAAAGGGCGGCAATGGCAACGCGCTTTAACAGCGATCCCGATGCTCCTTCTGTACAGGTGGGAACAATTATCTATAACTTCAAACTTTCTGAATAAGTGAAAGTGAAGACTTACCAGGAAACTGTTGAATGGATGTTTCAGCAGTTGCCCATGTACCAGAGAGTGGGCGCACAGGCATTTAAAAAAGACCTGGGCAGGACCCTTGCCCTTGCAAAGCACCTCAAAAATCCTGAAAGGAAATTCAAATCCATTCATGTGGCAGGGACCAATGGTAAAGGGTCCAGCAGCCATATGCTTGCTTCTGTTCTACGGGAAGCAGGTTACAAGGTGGGGCTTTACACTTCTCCACACCTAAAAGATTTTCGGGAGCGTATAAAAATTAACGGGAAGGTTATTAGCCAGGAAGAAGTTGTACGGTTTGTAGACGAAAATCAAAATTTTCTGCAGGAACATCAGCTTTCTTTTTTTGAGATGACGGTGGGAATGGCCTTTAATTATTTCGCAAAGCAACAGGTGGATATAGCTGTTGTGGAAGTGGGTATGGGCGGCAGGCTGGATTCTACAAATATCATCACTCCAGAAATTGCCATTATCACGAATATAGGTTTAGATCATACCGCTTTTTTGGGAAATTCTTTAGCTGAAATAGCTTCAGAAAAAGCCGGAATTATTAAAAAAGAGGTGCCGGTGGTAATTGGTGAAAAGCAGAAAGAAACCGAGGCTGTTTTCAGGAGAAAAGCTGAAGAAGTTGGGGCTGAAATTATTTTTGCTTCAGAATTAAAATTTCCTAAGTACTATACCGACCTTAAAGGAGAATATCAGAAAAAAAATCTCAAAGCTGTACTCGCTTCAGTAAAGCTTATGAAGCAGAAGGGCTGGGAGATCTCTGAAGAAGCTGTTATTAACGGTCTTAATAATGTAAAGCTCCATACCGGTCTCCAGGGCCGGTGGGATGTGCTTCGGGAAAAGCCGAAAATTATTTGTGATACCGCGCATAATGCTGAAGGCCTAAAGCTGGTAATGAACCAGTTGAAAAAGGAAAAATTTCAACATTTGCATATTGTGCTGGGAGTGGTAAATGATAAGGATCTTTCCAAAATTCTTCCTCTTTTTCCACAGGAGGCAAAATATTATTTTTGCAAACCAGATGTTCCGCGGGGGCTTGCTGCTGAAGAGCTACAAAAGGAGGCTCAGCAGTTCGAATTGGCAGGCAGAACCTATGGCTCTGTAAAAGAAGCGCTTTTTGCGGCAGAAGAAGAAGCCCTGGATGAAGACCTGATTTTTGTAGGCGGAAGTAACTTTATAGTAGCGGAAGTCATTTAAAGTTTCAGCTTACTTTTGGCAGGTAGAGTTGCGCGTTTTTTATCCCTTTTTTTACTTTTCCTGTTTATGCTATAGCTTTCCGGCTATATGAGTAGACTTCTCAGCTATGATTTTTAATAGCCAAAAATCAACTAAGATGAAAACTAAAAGCATATTACACGTAACGACATCTTTGGGGTTTCAGGGGATTTTTTTTGATGAGAATGAAAAGCTCATGGTCAATGCCTGGGCAGATGAGGCAGAACGTAAAGAATTTGGCCAGAACTTGCAAAGCATTTTACGGGTAAACATTTAGATTACATTTGCCAAAGTGTTTTCAAATTACAGAAATAAAATCTTTTTAGTTGATTATGAACTTTTTAGACGTTGCTTTTTAGGACGCAAAAGAGACGTTAAAATCAGGAGATAAAATTTTTTCATTTTTTCTCATTTTTCTTTTGTTGAATTGAAAAACTAGCCTATATTTGCATCCGCAATCAGCAATCAGGATTGTTTGAAAAGCTGAAGCGATAACAAAATGAAATAGGGCGCGTAGCTCAGTTGGTTCAGAGCACTTGGTTTACACCCAAGGGGTCAGGGGTTCGAATCCCTTCGCGCCCACCATTTTAAAAACCTCGCAAATTTTTGCGGGGTTTTTTATTTTAAGACACCCACCACTTTTGAGATTGATCCATAAGCAGCCGTTTCAGCCTTAGCCTTTATGGGAACCACAATAACATCGATCGGCAACCGCGGCCGGATTTACTTTTTACCCAGTTTGGTGTAAGCCTGAAGTGGTTTATAAGTGAAGGGCCGCTTTTTCAATTTTAATTATATTAATATGTTTAAATCAATATTATGAGCATCACAGGAAAAATGAGGAAGTAAATATTGATGAATTAGCAAGTACAATAAATATTCTTATAACCTCCTGGAAAAAGTATTAAAAACCTAAAAAAATCCCTACATGCATTTCGACAGAATATTAATGATTGATGATGAGCCTATTATAAATGCTATACAAACAGCTTCAGTAAAGGCGCATTTTCCCGATAACGAAATTGTGAAAATTACTTCTCCCATAGAAGCTCTTAAATATATTAAAGAGCTAAATGCCGCAGGGGAAAAGCTGCTAATTTTTCTGGACCTGAATATGCCTGTGTTATCTGCTAAGGATGTTCTTGATGAACTTGATAAAATTGATTTTGAAGAGCCTCCGGTAATATTTATTCTAACTTTTTCCCAGGATCCCGCAGAAAGGGAAGAGGTGGCACAGCATGAGTATGTAAAAGCGCTGCTTATGAAACCAATCAATAAAGAAAAAATAAACGAAATTACGGGCTTGCTAGACAATTGATTTTTGGTAGTAGTGAAACTTTTATTCTATTGTATATGCTTCGCCGTACTGCGTTGCTCCGGAATAGCACTTTAAAACAACTTGCAATATTGTTATCCCATGGCACAGCAAAAATTTGGGAGAGATAGAAGTTTTTGTATAAACGCAGTATAATTTCCTTCAGAAAAGCCCCACAATTAACCCTATCCGAATTTTTTTAATCTTATCGCGTGCTATTGGCGCTATTGCTGACCTGGACTTGTTTTAAAAGCAAAAATTTATTCTCTTTAACGTTAAAATATTAACATTGCATGCGCTTAAAGGTCGAATTCAGGAGTATAAGTGATTTTATACCATCATTAGCAAAAGAATTAAATATAGGATTTAAAGACGAACTTGCCGAATATTCACTTTTTTTACCTCAGGACAAAGGAACCGGTTATATAAAAGGTGTTGAGTTTCCCAACGGGCTGGCCTTATATAATTTTTCCTGCACTTTCAGGGAAAATACAGAATTATGTGTTAAGCACCTCATATTAAAACCCATTAAAATAATCCATTGTTTAACCGGAAATCTTCAAAGCTGGATAAATGATAAAAAGAAAAACCATGAAATAAAACCTCATCAATATACGATAGTTTCTCCCAGAATCGACGAATATCATACTGTACTTTTCAAAAAAGATGTGGAATACCAAATCTCTTATCTGGAATTGGACCGTACTGCCTATATGAAGAGTCTTCCTTTTAGGATTAATGATACTAATCCTCTATTCTATAATATGTTTCATAATTCGCATGTACTCGATGGGCATCTTCTTCCTGCCAGTTTTAGTATGACAACATCCGATGTGATTAAGCAACTTCGGAATTGTAGCCTGAAGGGGCTTCCAAGAATTAATTTTTTAGGAGCCAAGGCACTGGAAATGCTTTCCAATACTCTTCAAACCTATAAGGAAGTGGTGATACATGACAGGCGCCAGGGTTTGACTGAAGATGAGTACAATTCTATAAGTACTGTGGCCGATGAGATAAACAACAATCTCGAAGAGAAGAAAAACAACAGCGAGTTGGCCAAACTGGCTGGCATGAATGTCCATAAGCTGCAAAAGTGCTTTCAGACGGTTTACGGCAGAACAATAAATGAATACATCAGGGATGTGCGGCTTTCCAGGGCCCTGGAATTATTGCAAACAAAAGAAAAGAATATTAATGAAGTAGTCTATGCTGTGGGACTAAGTAGCCATAGTTATTTCTCCAGGATATTCAAGGAAAAGTATGGGATCTCACCAAGAGACCTTTCAACTGAAGATGATTGATTTTAAAGGAATATTAGCAAAAAAGATATAATCCATAGGATAAGAGCAAAATTTCCAGGAGATTATCATGAATTTTGGATAGCGTTTATTAACCAATTCTATCTAAAATGAAGTTGTTTTTGTGCGGTTGGACTGGAATCACCATTTTCTTCCTGATATTATACATATACCATAGTAGAAAAAAACAATAAATAATTAGGCTACCTCTTCTTTTATTGGAAAACTACATTCTTAAATCATTTGGTTTTGAGAAAAATAGAAGAATACGGTTGTTTTTGTAATGTTAACCTTTCTATGTAGAACAAAAAGCAGGGAGTTTTTTCCCTGCTTTTCAACCTAACCACCTAAGATGCTTAGTTAACCAATAAACTAAGCGAAAATTTTTCTTTTCCTTCCAGGAGCAATATTGCCTGGTACATTCCTCGTTTTATCCCGGGAATTTCCACCGACAATTGTTTTTTTAAGTTTTCTGTAACATACGGCCTGAACCAAAGCCTGCGCCCGTTCATATCATAAATATGCAATTGCACAGTTTCGGCTTTCCGTGGGATAACAATTCAAGTAAGCGGGAATCTGTAAAAGCGACTTTTTCTACCTCGAGTGAAAAATCTGAAAACCTGCTGTAATCTCCCTGTATTGAAAGGACCACCGCTTTAAATTTTTCATTGTTATAGTTTTTTGTTCCATTAGAGAAATCACTGAGTTTCAGGTTTAGCGTTTTTAATTCTTCATAAGCAGGAAGCTGAAGGCGATAACGATCTTCCCAGTTTCGCATTTCTTCAGTTACAAGTATCACTTCAACAGGGGAAGTATTCCCGATGTTGAATTCCAGGGCTTCAAAACCGGAGGCATCAAAAGCCTGATCCTGAGGCTATGCAGATTTCTTCCTCATAATCCTTGTTAAGATTTTGTGCATTTATAAATTCCACCTCTTCATCAAATTCTGTAGCGCGCATTTTTCCGCTTAAAGAAAGCCCTCATCTTCATTTTTGTTTTTTACGATAAGATGAAGCCGGCCGTCTTTATAAAAACCACGTTTTACAAAAACGGTAGGGTACCTGCCGGCCATCTTATCGCTTATCAGGGAACTATAAGCTTTAAATTTTTCTAAAATATGCCCCACGATGCTGCTCACCTGCCCCATTGCATTTCCCCATACCTGGAAATTCACATAGTCTCCTTCGGGATAATCTGCAATATTCCAGTAGGAGTGGAGGGTAGGCAATTCTCCAGTTTCTACGGAAAAATTCACCGCGTATTCCAACTCTCCGTTTGCGCGAAGTATTTTTATCATCACCAGCTCATGGCCTTTAAGGCTAATGGTCCTGATGTCTTCCAGGCTGGAAGAATTAAGCCGGTCGCAAATCACTTTTGTTTGGTCGTAAATACCGCCACTGGTTTTGGTGATAAGTGCCGCGGCAACACGTTCGCCATTACTGTAATAATCAGCAGAGAAAACAGCTTCGGCATTGGTGATACCCATCAGATCCCCGGGGCTTGAAATCCTGGCTTCCTCATTGCCAAACATGGCGCTATGGGGGAGCAGGGAAGCCAGGACCAAACCATGGGGGGATTTTACTATAGAGGCTTTTTCGGCAAATTTTTGTTGTTTTTCTTTTTTGTGTTTGCTGTAATTGTTCTTTAACCTTTTAAAATTTCGGCTGGCGATGTCGCCGGTGCTTTCCAGGCCGCCTTTGTTGGCAGAGCTTACTTTTGTGGCGCTTTTAATGTCTGCATAGTTGTAAGTTTTAATCGCCCCACATGGATTGGCGGTCACATAAAATGGGCATCATTAAAATCCTGCTTGCAAGAGTGGTGGTCCCTTCTTAAATCTTCAATCCCCAGATACACCCTTTCATTTTGGGGATCTGAAAGCAGTACCATGGTTTGTCTCAACTCCTCATCGGCTTCCGGATTAAAATCGGGGTTTGAGAAAACCTGCCAGTGTACGCCGGTTACCCTGCTGCCGTTCCAGCGATTGGCGAGCAACACCCAACCTATTCCTGTACCCGCTGGGAAATTGCCGATTTTCACCTTGTTTCCTTTGCGTAAACAACCACAGTAACCACCTTCAGAAGCATTGGGAAAAATAATTGTAATGTCTGATGGTTGGGGTTTGGCGGGAGCAGGGGCATTAAGATCATAAGTATAAAACCCCAGAACATTTTTATAACCGGCACCTTCTTTAACAAAAGTCACCCAATTGCCAGCATCTTCCCGTAAGGCAATATCGGTATCGTAACCCGTAGAGATGTAATGCGGATTATATTCCGGCATCGGGTAACTCTCCGGTAAAGCGTCCAGGAGCATTTGCATGCTTTTATCAGAAATCATATCATTTTCCGGTTCCAGGTCATCTGTAACTCCCTGCGCATCATAGCCTCCCTGGAACTGGTAATGCTGGGCAGAATGGTTCAGGTTCAAACTGAGGCAAAAAAGAAGTAGAATTCGTTTCATAAGATTTGGGTTAGCAGGATAAAGGTATTTACAGATGCTCTTCTTTAAGGAAAATTGTGATAAGTGCAGGTTTTTTTAAGCCTGGGCAGCTATAATTGCAGATGAATGGTTTTTCTGCAGTTTTTACCCAAAATGAACTCCGTACCGGTTCATTACATTCTGTCTTATTTCTTTTATTTCCTGCTCTTTTCGCTTGGGTACGATCACCAGCACTTCTTCATTTTCAATAATGATATAATTGCTAAGGCCATCCACGAAAACTACTTTATCTTTTTCGGTGCGAATAATGTTTCCCTTGGCTTCCAGCGGGATAAACCTGGAATTCACAACCGTGTTCCTGTCTACATCCTGGGGCAGTTCTTCCTCAAGCGCGCACCAGGTTCCAAGGTCATTCCAGGAGAAGCTCGCCGGGATCACAAAAACATCCGGGGATTTTTCTATAATGCCATGGTCTATCGAAATATTTTCTGCTGAAGGATAGGTAACTGACAGGAATTCCGGTTCTAAAGAGGTGTTCCAGAAAGGCGTTCCATTATCAAACAACTCGTACATATCTGGCAAAAATTCCCTGAAGCTATGAATAATCTGTGAGGCTTTCCATACAAAAATTCCGGAGTTCCATAAATAATTTCCTGCTGCCACAAAATGTGAAGCAGTGTCAAAATCGGGTTTTTCAGTAAACTTTTTTACAGGATAAATATTTTCAGAAGCCGATGGATTGTATTGTATGTAACCGTAACCGGTATTTGGTAAGCTGGGGCGTATCCCAAAAGTTATGAGCTTATTTGCTTTTTCTACGGTTTTAAAGGCCAGGTTAACATCGCTGGCAAAATTATATTCGTTGTGTATCCAGTGATCACTTGGGGCAACAATCATTTTTGCTTCCGGATCCCTGGTGTAGATCTTCATGGCTGCCATTAAAATACAGGGCGCGGTATTGCGCATAACCGGTTCTGCCACCACCTGCTCTGGGTCAATCTGGGGCAATTGTTCCAAAATGATCTTTTTATAGATCTCGTTGGTAAGGATGTAGATATTCCCTGCGGGGACAAATTTTTCCAGGCGCTCGAAGGTGGTTTGCATCAGAGTTTTTCCACTCCCAAGGATATCCTGAAATTGCTTTGGATGGGCTTTTTTGCTCACCGGCCAGAATCGACTTCCAACTCCGCCGGCCATAATAACTGCATAATTGTGATTCTTCATTTCGGGTAATTTTTACCATTTGGTGATTAAGTATGGTAAAAGTAGCCGATGCTTTTAGCTTTGCCGGGATTTTTCGCCTAAGCAAAAAGTATGTCTGTTGAAAAGATGAAAAGTGTAGATGAACGGTTTAGAGCAGGTTTAACCTTTTCATCAGTTCCGGGCGGTTACTGCGGCTTACCGGGATCACATCTTTTTCTATAAGGACGCTGTTATCTTCAATATCTACAATCTGCTTTATGTTGATAATAAAAGAGCGGTGCACTTTAAGAAAAATATCCCCGGGTAACTTTTCCGCAATTTTCTTAAGGGTGGAATGTACGGTATAATTTTTACCGGAAGTCTTGATTTGAATATAATCTCCTTTTGCTTCTATTAAATAAATAGTGGGAATATCAATTTTAATAAGTCTGCGGTCGATATTTACGTAAAGGTCGTTATCGGTTTTATTTAATTCTGAAGCAGGATCCTTCGTCGCCGCCACAGGTTTGGTATTTAAAGCCTTCTGCACGGCTTTATCAAACCTTTCCTGGGTAATGGGTTTCACCAGGTAATCCACAATACAATCATAATTCAAAAGCCTCAATGGCAAAACTACGGTCTGAGGTGGTAAGAATAACATTCGGCGGATTTTTAAGCGTCTGGATAAAATCGAAACCGGTAAAATCTGGCATATGAATATCCAGGAAAATGAGTTCTGCACTTTCCTGGTTAAGGAATTTTATGGCCTGCATGGCATTGGGGAATTCTTCTTCCAGTTCCACATGCGGGTTATTTTCAATAAGTTGTTGGATAATCATCCTGGCCGCCGCCTCATCATCAATAACTAAACATTTCATTCATATAGATTTTAGGACTGCTGAACAAAAGCAAGCATCATCTGAAGTTTTTCTTCAAATTCAGCCTGTCTTTTATTCTC
Organism: Autumnicola tepida; assembly: GCF_031846485.1. Lineage (NCBI taxonomy): Bacteria > Pseudomonadati > Bacteroidota > Flavobacteriia > Flavobacteriales > Flavobacteriaceae > Autumnicola > Autumnicola tepida. The sequence goes on along the minus strand of NZ_JAVRHQ010000017.1, from coordinate 34,739 downwards.
ACCTTCGCGCAACTCACTTTCATAATCTTCCGCTAAGTGGTATGTTTTTTCAAGCCCTAAAATACTAATTTTATGTTTAAGTTTATGCACGTTGGCAGAGGCTTCTTTATAGTTTTTATTCCTGATGTTCTGTTTAAAAACCTCAATTTCTTCAGGCAGCTCTCTTCGTACCACGTTAAGAAGTTTTTCTTCAAAATCTTTATTGCCGTCAGATAGCTGGTGGATGTATGATAAATTGGGTGCTTCTTTCATCGTACTAATTTTTATTCCCGCCCTGCAGGTTCTTCATGTTCTTATTTAAGCTGAAGTAAAAAATTGTTCCTTTTCCAGGTTCGCTTTCCAGCCAGATGTTGCCCTCATAAAGATCAAGTATTTTCTTTACGATACTTAAACCTATACCCGAAGATTTTTTGTCATTGCTGGCCGAGCTGAAAATTTTAAAGACCTTTTCATGGTGTTCGGCAGGAATTCCGCAGCCATTGTCCTCAATACTGAAGATATAGCGGTTAGCTTTTTCGTTCACATCAATCTCAACAATTCCTTTTTCTTTATCGATATAATTCACCGCGTTGCTTATCAGGTTCTGGAATAATTGCTGAATGCGGGTATTATCGGCCTCAATTACCGGCAATTGCTTTTTGATCTTTACCTCTATATGCTCCGGTACATAGATCATGGAAATAATATCTTCCACAAGTGGCTGAAGGTCTACCTTTTCATTTGAAACATTGGTGTTATCGATGCTGGAATAATTGAGAATGCTTTCGATAAGGTGGTCCATTTTTTCCACCTTTGCTTGCATCAGGTCTAAATTTGCCAGACTCTCCAGGCCTAATTTTTCCCTGAAATCCTCACGTGTCCAGCTTAGCAGGGCAGAGATATTGCGCAATGGAGATTTAAGGTCGTGAGACACCACGTGGGCATAGTCGTTAAGCTTCTCGTTCTGGCTTTCCAGGTGCTTCAACAGCTCTTTTTGTTTCTTCTCCAGCGATTTACGTTCGGTAATATCCAGAAAAATGCCTATAGACCCAATCATCTTGCCTTTAACATCTATATTGGGAGCGCCACTTACCAGCCAATGCCTTGTATTCTTGTTTTTGTCCTGAACCTCCACCTCGTAGGAATCGGCGATCCCGTTGTTCCTTTTGCGTTTATGGTTTTCCATGAATTCTTCGGGGTCATTCTGAACGAGGAGTTTGATGGCATTACTCCCCACCAGTTCTTCCTTAGTATAGCCACTGATATCGCAAAAGGCATTATTAACCATTGCGATTGTGCCTTTTTTGTCTATCTCTACCAGGCCAAGGTGCATATTGGCGATAATGTTACTGTACTTTTCCTTTTGGGCCTTAAGATTTTCCTTATACCTTCTCCTGATGGTAATATCCTCATAGCTCCACAAATGGCCGCGATAAATACCTTCACTAAAAATGGGAATATAACTACGCTCAAAAATGCGTCCGTCTGCCAGCTCTAACTCCTCTCCAAGTACTGTTTTTCTTTCTTTCAGAAGTTTCTGAATTCCTGAAACGAAAGCTTCAGGATTTTTAAAGTGATGTTTGGATTCTGCCGCATTGCTGCAATCGGTGCCTGTAAGATCTTCCGGAGGTGCCGGAATGCCAAAAATATCACAAAACCTCTGGTTGGTGAGCCTTATCCTGCGGTGTTCATCTTCAAGAAGAATACCGGTTTGCAGGTTCATGATAAGGGTGGACATCCTGTTTTCAGACTCCTTAAGTTCTTCGGAAGCGAATTTTTGTTCCGTAATGTCTTCAATGGTTGCTACCTGGTAATCTATGGTTCCGTGATCATCCCTCACGGCGGTAACCGAAGTTTTTGCCCACACAATCTCCCGGTCCTTTCTAAGATACCTTTTCTCCAGGGTAAAAGTGTCAATTTCACCACTAAACATTTTCTCCCTGCACCTCTCCGATTCCCCTTCATCATCCGGATGGGTAAGTTGCTGAACATTAAGCTTTTTAAATTCCTCCGGGCTATAGCCAAGCATATCACAGAGGGCCGTATTAACCATAATTAATCCCTTAGTTTTGGGTTTGGAAAGGGAAACTCCTATAGGCGAATTTTTGAAGATGATATCCAGCTGCTGCTTTTGCTGTTCCATCAATTTCTTCATTTGGGTATCCTGCGTGATGTCGCGGGCTATTCCCTGGGCAGCTATGGGTTTCCCTTGTTTATTGTAGATAATACTGGCATTTATCTGGACGATTTTTTCTTCTCCGCTTTTTGTTACAATAACCGCCTTATAATTGTTGAATTTGCCGTGGTAATATAACTCGCGGAAGGCTTCCAGTGAATACTCCCGGTATTCTTCCTTTACCAGCCGCAGCAGGTTTATAGGTTCTTTTTCTACATCATAGCCCAGCAATTCCATCGCTGCACGATTCATGCTAATTACGTCTCCCGAAAGTTCCAGGACAACATAGGCGTCGATGATGTTTTCAAACACCCCTTCAAGTTCTGAGGTTTTGCGGTTAAGAAGTTCTTCCAGCTGCTCTTTGGAAGATTTTAATTTTTCGGAGGTGTCGTAGAGTTCTGCAGATTTTTGCTCCAGAATTTCTTCAGCGGCTTTTCGCGCTGCTTTTTCCCGTTGCAGGGCACGTTCAAGAATTTCGATTTTAGCTGTAGATTGCATGGGGCTGCTTGTAAATTTTGAATTTCACCTGGCTGCCGTTTTCTTTCAATAATTCCAGGTCTATTTTATAAGCTGTTTCGTAATGTTCGAAGGTCTTTTCCATTAAAGCCTTGGCGAACATATACATAGAACGTGTAGAAAAATACATTATTTCCAAGAAATTCTCCTCCTTATTGGTGATTTTAAAAGTTGGAAGTTCGGCGCCGGGATACAGTTTTCGCACCTGTACATGAATGTGGCTCTCTATAGATGCCAACATTTCTATGGCAGAGGAATACATGGCAAAAATGTTGGGATGGTGACGGATAAGTACCTGAAAAAAGTACCTGCCATAAGCATATATAAGATCCTGAACAGGAATCCCGGTTTCTTCACTAAGATTAGCTATGAGGTTTTGCATCTCGAAAAAATCATACGTGCCAACCGCGGTGTAAACTCCTCCAGAAGACAGATTTGATTTTGCAATGAGACGGTCTAAAAGTCCGATGCCGAATTCTTTCTCGACCATTTCAAGAAATTCTGTAAATACAATACCTTTCATTTTCGGTTTAGGCTTTTATCAATTCATTCAGGCTCCAGTACTCGAAGGCAGCTTTTAATTTTTCTACGTAATCATCATATTTTAAAGTTTTAATGAGGTAGCCGGCGATTCCAATTTTATAGCATTCCAGTACATCTTTCCTGTTGTTAGAGGTGGTAAGGATAACCGTGGGGATATATCGCAGGGTCTCATCGTTCTTCAGGATCCTCAGGAATTCAATACCATTCATTTTAGGCATGTTGAGGTCCAGGAATATTATATCGGGCAGTCTGGTTTTTTTATTCAGGATTTCAAGGGCCTGTTCTCCATCCTGTGCTTCCAGAATATTATGCTTCAACTCCAGCGAATTCATGGTTCTCATCAACTTCATTACCTCAATCTCATCATCTTCAATAAACAGAATATTCAGTTTCTTTCTCATTTTGGTGCAGGGTTATATTTCAGCTTACAAAAATGTATTAAATTCAATACAGAATGAGAGAAGTTCGGCTAATTCTAAATTAGTGTCGGTAATTGGCAAATAAGTGTCGGTGAGTTATTTCTATCTTACCTGCCCATGGCGCTGAGCTGTTATTGAAGCGTGTTGAAAGTTAAAGGAAAATACGCGGCAGATCGTATCTTACTTTGCTTGTGTTGTATGGTACAAAGGTTTGTCGCAAAAATAGGGCTTCAGGATAAAGAGAATTTTCTGAAAACCTGGTTACCACCTTAAATACAGGACCACCATAGCTGATGATGATCTGATAAACCCACAGCATCTGCTGTAAATTTATCTGCGGAATTGAAAAAAACTCCTTCCACAGCCTTTACATCATCTCCAGTAATTCTTCGAGATATTTTCGGGAATTGGAAAGACGCGGGATTTTATGCTGCCCGCCGAGTTTGTCATTTTTCTTCAGCCAGTCATAAAAAAGATTTTCCCGGGCGCTGTGAATTTTGGGCATATTCAGCGTCATGTTATTATAGCGCTTGGCTTCATAATCGCTGTTAATTTCCTGCAGGGACTTATCCAGCTGGACCTTGAAATTATTAAAATCTTTGGGCGGAGTTTTAAATTCCACGATCCATTCATGCGATCCTTTTTCCCTGCCTTCCATAAAAACAGGGGCCACGGTGTAATCCTTTATTTCACAATTGGTGACCAGGGAAACCTTTTTAAGGGCTTCTTCAGCATTTTCAATAATCAGCTCTTCGCCAAAAACATTAATGTGATGTTTGGTCCTGCCAGAAACCTTTATCCGGTAAGGATAGGTGGAGGTAAACCTTACGGTATCCCCAATTTTGTAGCGCCACAGCCCGGCATTTGTGGTAATCACCACCGCGTAATTTTTACCAACTTCCACCTGCCCCAGGGGAATAACTTTTTCTTCAGGAGTGTTATAGGTGTCCATGGGGATAAATTCATAAAAAATGCCGTAGTCCAGCATGAGCAATAACTCCTTGGAATCGTTTTGGTCCTGGCAGGCAAAAAAGCCTTCGCTGGCATTATAAATTTCGTAAAACCTGAATTCTTCCTTTGGAAGTATTTTTTGGTATTGCGGGGCATAAGGATCAAAACTTACCCCGCCATGAAAGTAAACTTCCAGGTGCGGCCAAACTTCAAATAAACTTTCCTTGCCTGTGGTTTCCAGTACGTTGTTTAGCAAAACCAGCATCCACGAAGGTACGCCGGCAAGGCTGGTCACTTTTTCTTTTATGGTTTCATCAACAATGGCCTGCATTTTCACTTCCCAGTCGTGCATCAGCGAAACTTCATTACTCGGCGTGCTGCTGAATTCTGCCCAAAAAGGCATATTGTCTATAAGAATAGCCGAAAGGTCTCCGTAAGCTGTGCCGTTATTGCGATAAATTTCCTTGCTCCCACCCAGGCGCAGGCTTTTACCTGTAAACATTTGCGATTGCGGATTGTTGTTAAGATACATGCACAGCATGTCTTTCCCGGCAGAAAAATGGCAATCTTCAAGAGAATCGTCGCTTACCGGGATAAATTTGCTTTTTGCATTGGTGGTGCCGCTGGATTTGGCAAACCATTTTATTGGGGTTGGCCAGAAAATATTAGTTTCGCCACGCCTGCTTCTTTCTATACAGGCTTCATAATCTTCATATTTTTTAACCGGAAGCCGTTCCGCGAAAGTTTCATAACTGGAAATGGAATCAAAATCATACTTCTTTCCAAATTCAGTATTTTTTGCTTTGGCAATAAGATTCCTTAACAGCTCATTCTGAACTTCTTCAGGATACTTCATAAACAGCTCCATCTGATGGATTCTCTTCTTCAAAAACCAGGAAGCAATGGAATTTACTAGCGGAATTGGCATTATTTATTTTTATCTTTATGCCCTTTAATTTTTGGGGCAATTTTGGTTGTGCGGCTAAAAATAATCTAAACTTTGAAGCCGGCAAAAGAATCGTTTCAACTAAATTTAATCAATTTTTATGAGGTACGAAGGAGTACTTACCAAAATGAGGACGGAGCTTACCGATACCGTTCAGTATTACCTGGTTTTTGAAGCAGATTTTCTGAATATGAACCAGCTTCTCAATAAAAAGATCAGCATAAATTTTCTCAAATTTGAATGTCTTAACTGCGGAAGGCAAAAAAAGGTTTTTCGCACCGGGTTTTGTTACGATTGCTGGAGCAGTATTCCGCAGGCGGGAGACTGGATTATGCGCCCGGAACTAAGTAAAGCGCATTTAGGGCAGGAAGACCGTGACCTGGAATTTGAAAAAAAATCCCAGTTGCAGCCGCATGTGGTGTACCTGGCCAATTCCAGCAACGTAAAAGTAGGGGTGACCCGTGCCAGCCAGAGCCTTACCCGGTGGATAGACCAGGGCGCACATGAGGCCATAGAAATTGTGGAAGTGCCTAACCGCTATCTTGCCGGGATTACTGAAGTGGCGCTTAAAGATCATGTTTCAGACAAAACCAACTGGCGCAAAATGTTAACCAACGAGGTGCTGGATTTAAATTTAGCTGAAGAAAGGGATAAACTGAAGGATTATATTCCTGAAGAGGCCAAACCTTATTTCCTTGAAAATAATAAAGAAACCGAAATAGCCTTCCCTGTTTTGGAATTTCCGAAGAAAATAAAAACCCTGGCGCTAAAGAAGAATCCTTATTATGAAGGGGTGCTAAAAGGAATAAAAGGGCAGTACCTTATCTTTGAAGATGGCACGGCATTTAATGTTCGGGCACATGAAGGTTACGTGGTTGAAATAAGGGTTTTGTAGTTCCTGCTGTTTTCAATATTTAAAAATATGGAATGCTATTTTTTTATATCAATAATTTAAGGTGCTCATTTTTAAATTTATAGCATAGGTTTTCAGGGGTTTTCTGTATATGTTTATAACATAAGAAAACAACAAAATATGAAAACCTCCTCTAATGCCCGCCGGGACTGGATAAAAAAAAGCCTGTTATCGCTTGGCGCGGTAGCTGTAGCGCCGCATGTGGTATGGTCCAGGCGCGTTGAAAATGCAATTGGTAATAACAGCAAATTTCTTTTTCACAATACTCACTTTAACGAATATACGCCACCCAGGTTTCCAGACCTTAATTCTTTAAAAGCCAGGTTAATGTGGAATGAAAATCCACACGGGCCTTCCAAAAAAGCCGCAGAAGTTTTTCAAAAAGAAGTTTGGGGCGGGAACCATTACAGTTGGCAAAGTTTGGGAGATTTATCGGCTAAAATTGCCGAAAAAGAAGGAGTAAAGCCTGAACAGGTGATGATGGGGCCCGGCTCTTCTGATCTTTTGGAAAAAACAGCACTTGTGTTTTTTCAGCATGGGGGCAATGTGGTGAGTGCAGATCCCAGTTATATGTCTCTTGTTTCTGTGGCTAAAGCTGCAGGGGGCAGCTGGAAAAGCATAAAACTCACTCCCGATTATCAGCATGATCTGGATGCTATGGAAGAAGCCATAGATTCTGAAACCAGGCTGGTTTATATCACCAATCCAAACAACCCTACCGCGACAATAACCGATGCCGGCAAATTAATGGATTTCTGCAGGCGTGTTTCTAAAAAAGTTCCGGTTTTTATAGACGAAGCCTATATAGAACTCTCTGACGCCGGAATGGAAAACAGTATGGCTCCTCTTGTTGCTGAGAATAAGAATGTGCTTGTTTCCAGGACCTTTTCTAAAATACATGGAATGGCTGGCCTTAGAATAGGTTACATGATAGGAAAACAAGAAACTCTGGATAGTATAAATGAAATAACCCGTGGAGGCATGGGAGTCACCGGTCCCAGTATAGCTGCGGCTTCGGCCGGGATGGACGATGCTGAATTCCTGGATTCCTGCAGGACTAAACTAATTGAATCCCGAAACTACTTCACAGATTATCTTGAGAGCCGGAATATTGATTATATGCCTTCCCAAACCAATTTCGTAATCTTTCCTCTTGAAATGGCTGGTGACGAATTCTTAAACCAGGTATATGAGCGCGAGATGGCAGTAAGGGCATTCAAATTCTGGGACCAGGACTGGTGCAGGGTAAGTATGGGCAAGATGGAAGAAATGAAATTATTCACCGAAGCACTGGATGAGATTCTGGTTTAATATATAAGAGTTTTATGGATGTAAGTCTACAGAAAACCTTCACTTTTTTATTATTTATAGGAATTGGATTTCTGCTAAAGCTCAAATTCAGTAAAAAGGAGGAAACCACAGGTATAAAGAAAATAATTCTAAACCTGGCACTGCCGGCAACGATCTTTATCGCCTTGCTAAGCGTTGAGCTTAAATCGGAGTTTTTCCTGTTACCTTTTTTCGCGATTATTTTAAACCTGATCCTGTTCTTTCTTTTTCCGTATCTCCTGCCTTCATGTGGAATAAAAAAGGGCAGTGCAGATTACAGGACTGCCGGCTTACTGGTGCCATCGCTGGCTCCTGGACTGTCTTCCTTCCCCTTTATTTTAGAATACCTGGGAGATGGTGCCCTGGCCAAAGCAGCAATGGCAGATCTTGGAAATAAAGTTTTTGTACTGCTTATTTTATACGTTGTGGCGATGAACTGGTTCTACAAAGTTCATGGGAAAAGTGCCCGGATGAATTCAGCAAAGATTAAAGATCTTTTAAAAGTCCTGGTTTCTGAACCTGTAAATGTTTTTATCCTGGTGGCGCTAGTACTGCTTGGGTTTGGATATAATCTTGGCGACCTGCCATTCGTTTTTTCTGAAACCCTGGGCCGCCTGAGTTTATTAATGACCCCACTGGTGCTTTTATTCATTGGATTGGCCGTTTCTATTAAAAAAGGAGAATTTGGGAAGATCTTTAGTCTCTTGCTGTTAAGGGCGGGAGCGGTGATTTTTATAAGTTCCCTGTTAATATACTTTGGGAATATCAGCCTGGGAAACGACCGGCTGATCGTGCTGGCATTTTCGATGAGTGCCTGTAGTTTCTGGCCTTTTGCTCATATTGCGGCAGTTGGTGCCAGGGAGAAAAATGAAAAGAAGAAGACGGGCACTTTTTCGGGTTCACTGGCTATTAATATACTTGCACTTTCCTTTCCTCTTTCTATTATTCTTATCCTGGGAATGTTCACTATAGGAGAGGCAGTAACGCAGCTGCCGGTAATGCTGGCAATAGCATCAACTTTTTTAATATTGGGGATAATCCCTGTATTTCTGCGGAAGTTGAATCTGGTAACCAGAAAGAACACCACCAAAAAAGAATACCAGCCGGAATTAAAAAACGCACCCGCCGAAGGTTAAAAAATTCTTTTCACAGAGTCTGATACCCGATCAAGCTTAAAAGCTCTTTCACTAGAAGCCGCGCATACAACGAATTAATTTCTTTAAACAAACTGAAACCTTATTTAGATTAAACCTCACAGGTTTTCAAAACCTGTGAGGTATTTCTATTCCATACTTCAGACTTCTAACCTCTAACTTCCGGTCGTATCTTTCTTTTTGGTCTGGGCGTTTTTCAGGATTCCTCCAAGGATGTTTTTGGCTGCCTGCTCCACCTGTTTCTCCGGTTTTGGAGCGGCAGGGTTGGCAGTGGTATCTACTTTGGTAGAATCCTGCGTATTTTCACGACCCTGATTTCTCTTTCCGGTAAGGATATCATTTATCGCGTCAATTCCTTTTTGCTGGAGTTTCTCCTTCTGGTTTTGCGCAACCTTTTGAGTGAGGTTGGTAATAGCCTGCTGCATGTTGAGGTTAACCTGCGGATTGCTAAAACTTCCTGTCAGATCTATTGGTAAGGCAACCGTCATATTCTGGATATTTTCACCGCTCAACTGTCCCAGTGCTCCTCCAACTTCACTGCCCAGGTAACGCGCCGGCACATCCAGTTTTACGTTGTAATTCATATTCATATCAAACCCATGGCTACCACCCACCTGCACATTTATCCCTTTTACATCAAAATTAAAAGGTTCTATTTCTACCATCCCATTATCAAAAGTGAGGTTTGTTTTGAGGTTATCCAGATTGATATCGTTTAAATCAATAAAAGAAAGTTGCTGGTCCAGCCTGGCCAGTAATGGCATTTTTGCAGGATCTACTTCCGCAGTGAGAATTTGTGCCAAAGCAGTGCCGGCAAGAGTAGAAAGGTCTGGCGTAAAATCATTATTTAAATTTCCACGCAGGTTGAGGTTTGTTTGGAGTTCACCTTCCAGCGCATTGGCAATAGGGGCTAGACCCTGCAACAGATCCATTTGATTAAAGGACTGGGCGATGTTCAGCTTATTCAAATTAAGGTCCATCTGGAAAGTTGGCGTGGGATTTTTAGTGGAAACATTCCCGTTCAGGGCAATACTTCCGCCAAAAATATTTGTAGTTACATTTTGCAGGGTGGCGGTTTCATCTCTCAAAATAAGTGTTCCCGTGGCATTGCGAAGTTCAAGATCATCATATAAAACCCTGTTGGCCTTAAAACCTAGTTCAACATCCAGGAAAGAGGGAATTTTAATCGCTTCTTCGCCTGTTGTTGCCGGAGTATTTTCTTCTGAAGTGGTTTCGACTTCTTCAGTAGCTGTTTCTTCAGTTTCAGCAACCTTAAAATCACTTATAGCGAAAGTATTGGAGTTCACCTGGAAATTTCCTTTTAGAACCTGGTCTGTAAATAAAAAGCCCATCAGGTTCTCAATATTTCCTGAAGCGGTGATATCGGTCTGGCCGGTGGTAAGTTTTAATTCCGGCACGCGAACCGTGCCCTGGTTAAAATTCATTTGCGCATTGGCAATCTGAACTTCATTCGGGATCTCTGGAGATTTGTACCTGAAATTCCTGATGCTGGCCGTTCCTTTGGAATTTACGTTCTGGTACTGCTCATTCTCAATGGAGTTCATATCAAAACTGGCCGTAAGGTCTGCGGTAAGGATCCCGTTCAGGTCCAGGTCCATATTCAGCGGGTAAGCCTGTTCAATATTGGCCAGATTAATCGTGCCATCCACCGTCATGTTTATGAGCATGTTTTCCATCAAATTCCGTACGCTGCCGTTTGCGGCAAAGCGGTCTTCATCTATACGGAAGCTTACATTATCAAAAGTGATGTAAGTATCGTCCACCAGGCCGGTCTCATTCAACACTTTAAGGTCCAGGTTTATGTCCTGGACGGCCTTTGGCAAATCGGGGTACTTAAAAGAGGCATTGCTGGAGCTTACCTGTATATCCATCATGGGAATATGCTCTTCATCTACAATCCCGTTTATCTTACCGTTAACAATAAAATCGCCACTGGTTTGCACCTCTTCAATGTTTTTGGCGTAAGTTTCAGGAATTACCTGCAGGAAATTTTTAAATTCTGAAGAAGGAGTTTTAAAAGTGAGGTTTATTTCATTGTTATCGTCATTTACATCTACATATCCATCAAAAGTGAGCGGTAACTGGTTGATAAGTGCCTGGTTTTCCAGGAAGCTGTACTTCATTTCTTCCAGGTCCATCTGGATTACGGCATCCAGCGCTACCGTGTTTCGGCTTAAATAATTCACGCTGTCAAGCTCAAAGCTTACCAGTGCACTGGTTTCAGTATCCAACTCGCTTTGGTCCAGAGAGAAATCCCCGGTTCCCTGGTGGTTTAACTCTTCAACATCAAGAAAAATCTTTGCTCCTTCATCTGCATATTTAAGCCTGGAATTATTGATCTCATAATGCTCCAGGTCTAAACTAAAACCTGTGGAAGCGGTATCTGTTGAAGCCGTGGTGGTAGTATCTTCAATAGCAATATCATAATTAGCATTGCCAAGAGAATCAACTTTTATGTTAACAAAGGCATTGTTAAAGCGGAATTCGTCTATACTTTTTGGTTCATCACTGCCTTTAAATAATTCCCCTATAGACATTTCCAGCAGCACTTCTTCGCTTAAAGCCAGAGTGTCGCCTTCAAAAGGTTCATTATTGATCACGCTTACATCGCTTAGCACAACTGTTGCCTGGGGAAAACTACGGAAGAGGCTAAGGTCTATATCTGAGGATTCTACCCGGGCATTTACATTGTTATTAATGGTTTTTTTTACAAAATTTTCAATTTGTGTTTCAAAAACAAGTGGTGCTGCTATTAAAATGACAAGCACCACCAACACAAAAATCCCAACTATTTTAAGCGCTTTTTTCATCATAGATTTTTTTATGTTCCACATTGGGAGTTTCCAGAATTAATTCTTCTCCCATTTTCAGTTTAAACCTTTTCCTTAGAGCATAGACTGAAAAGTATAGAAAGGGCGTATCCAATATGGCGACAATAACCTTAAACAAAAAGCCGCTAAGCAATAGTGCGCCAAACCGCTCCCATTCAATTTTATTAAAACTACAGAGCAAAAACAAGACCGAAAAAGTGTCTACAAATTGAGACAGGAAGGTTGAAAAGTTATTCCTAACCCAGAGGTGCCTGCCCCTGGTAAGTTTTTTCCAGAAATGGAATAACTGGATGTCTATATACTGCGCCAGCAGGTACGCCAGCATGGAAGCTAAAACCGCTATTGCGGTAGCGCCAAATACCGTTTTGAACAAGGAATTACCTACGGGAGACCAGGCGGTAGCCGGAACAGCATCGGCCGTAAAAACGATTAATAAAGAGAAGAACGAAGCGAAGATCCCCGCCGTTACCACTTCATTGGCTTTGCGTTTTCCATAAATTTCGCTAATAATATCTGTAATTAAGAAGGTAACCGGGTAGGGTAAAATCCCCACTGAAATCTCAAAAGTGTAGATTCCGAAGAAATCCCAGTAAAAGAATTTTTGAAAAATCAGGTTAGATACAACCAGGGAAGCAATGAAAAGGGCTGCAAGAATTAAGTAAATTCTCTGGGCAGCCAATTTGTCTTTAAGATTAAGTTTTGCCAAATTATTTTTTTAAAGACCAGGAACAAAATTAAGGGTATGTGATTTTGTTTTGCTTAATTTGCTGTGAAATTTTTCACCTGTCCTATAAATTTTTCTTTTAAGTTGAATGCCCCTAAAATAGTACATATTGCGCTGGGAAGCAATGTTGGCGAACGATTTGTTATTTTACAAAAAGCTGTAAACCTGCTTTATACAGAGGTTGGCGATATCCTTAAAATTTCCGGAATTTATAAAACTCCGGCCTGGGGTTTTGAGGGAAATGAATTTCTAAACGCCTGCGTTAGTGTTTCTACCCGGTTTTCTGCGGAAGAAGTGCTGCGGAAACTGCTGCAGATTGAAACTGAAATGGGACGTAACCGAAGCGGTTCCAAAAATTACCAAAATCGTACACTGGACCTCGATATTGTGCTTTTTGAAGATGAGGTTATAGAAACCAAATATCTTAAAGTACCGCATCCAGAAATGCAAAACCGAAAATTTGTATTGCAGCCTTTACAGGATATTGCAGCAAAGGAAATTCATCCGGTTTTAAAAAAGAGCACTTCTCAATTACTGAAAGAAACAAAAGATACTTCTGAAATACATCGTATTGCTGAGGATCTAAAGTCGCCACAGCATACCTATAATTTTGTAAACTGCAACTACATCGCGGTTGAAGGAAATATAGGAGCCGGGAAAACCAGTTTTTCCACCATGGTTTCCCAGGATTTTAACGCGAAACTTATCCTGGAGCGCTTTAAAGATAACCCGTTTTTGCCAAAATTTTACGAAAGTAAGGAACGGTACGCCTTTCCGCTGGAAATGTCTTTCCTGGCCGATCGTTACCAGCAACTTTCTGACGACCTGGCGCAATATGATTTATTTAAGGATTTTGTAATTTCAGATTACGATGTGTTCAAATCGCTTATTTTTGCCAAAATCACCCTGCAGGAAGATGAATATTTGCTTTACCACAAGCTTTTTCATCTTATGTATAAAGAACTGGTAAAACCGGAGTTATATATTTACCTGTACCAAAATACCGAACGCCTGCTGGAAAATATCAAAAAGCGTGGCCGCGATTATGAGCAGAATATCAAGGCAGAATATTTAGTGGAGATCAACCAGTCTTACCTGAGTTTTATTAAATCCCAAACAGGTATGAAGGTACAGATCATCGATATTTCAGATAAAGATTTTGTGAACAACCGCAGGGATTACCTGGCTTTGCTTGGAGAAATAGATGATGCGTTAAAACCTTAATGGGAAAAATAAGAATTTCGGGAAGTATGGGACGAAATCTTTACAAACAGATCCCATAAAATCACACCGGTACTTACGGCTATATTGAGCGAATGTTTGCTGCCCAGCTGCGGGATTTCGATAATTCCATCACTGGCCGTAACCACTTCCTGCTGCACGCCTTTTACCTCATTTCCAAAAACCACCGCGCAGGTTTCCCCTTTTTCAGGTTGAAAGTCATTTAGCATAACGGCACCTTCGGCCTGTTCCACAGAAAAAACTTTAACCTTTTCTTTCTGAAGCCGCTTTACCACATCAAGAGTGTTTTCAGTATACTCCCAATCGACTGTTTCGGTAGCGCCAAGAGCGGTTTTTTGAATATCCTTATGCGGGGGGCGGGCAGTGATACCGCAGAGATAGATTTTTTCAATCAGGAAAGCATCAGCGGTTCTAAAGACAGAGCCAATATTATTCAGGCTTCTGATATTGTCCAGAATAACGATAATTGGGGTTTTTTTGGCTTCTTTAAATTCTTCAACAGACTTTCTCTCCAGCTCACTGTTTTTAAGTTTACGGTTTTCCATGGTGTAAAATTAGATATTCTCAATTGGAGAATGAAATATTTTATGAAGATTGCAGTATCCTGAAATTACCGGCCAAATGCTGGGGCAGCTTCTAATCTTCATCTTTTTTTAGCATCTTTGAAGGAATATTTTTATTAATAATTCCAGCTACTTTATCAATTTTCAAAAGATGAAAAATATTTTAACCACGCTGCTTTTATTTGCAGCTATGGCTTCGCTTTGTGCCCAGGTTTCACCAAAATGGATCCGGTATCAAAAAATTTCCCCCAATGGTAAAACCATTGTTTTTACTTATAAAGGCAATCTCTATCGGGTTCCAGCCGATGGGGGAGATGCGCAGCAATTAACATTTCATGAAGCCCACGATTATATGCCCGTTTGGAGTAACGACGGGAGTAAAATAGCATTCGCTTCAAACCGGTATGGCAATTTTGACGTTTTCATTATGGATGCCCTTGGCGGCCCTGCAGAAAGGCTTACATTCCATAGTAATGATGAAAATCCCTATAGTTTTTCCGCAGATGATAAAAGCGTGATCTTTGGAGGGGTGCGGCAGGACCTGGCAAGCCACCGGCAGTTTCCTACTTCTTCGCAGCCAGAATTATATTCAGTGCCGATAACCGGTGGAAGGGTAGATCAAGTCTTTACCGTACCTGCTGAAGATGTACAGGTAAGCAAAGACGGCAATCTGCTGGTTTATCATGATAAGAAAGGCTACGAGAATGAATGGCGTAAGCATCATATTTCTGCCATAACAAGAGATATCTGGAGCTACAATACCCGTACAGGAGATTACAAAAAAATTACTGATTTTGAAGGGGAAGACCGGCAGCCGGTTTTTTCTGAAGATGAACAGTCACTATATTATCTAAGTGAGCAAAGCGGTAATTTTAATGTATTTAAACTATCCCTTGCCAATCCCAAAGAGCAGGAACAATTAACCAGTTTTGACACTTTCCCGGTCCGGTTCCTGAGTTATGGCAACGGAACCATGGCTTTTGGATATGATGGGGAATTATACACTATGGTGGAGGGGCAGGAGCCGAAAAAGGTGAATGTGAATATTCGCACCCAGGCAGAAAATAATCCCGATAAGTACATTAGCATAAATGGTGGAGTAGACGAAATGGCGATTGCTCCCGGGGGAAAGGAGATTGCTTTTATCGCCAGGGGAGAAGTTTTTGTAACCTCTGTAGACGGTTCCCTAACCAAAAGGATTACCAGCACTCCTGAGCAGGAGCGTTTCGTAACCTTTACGCCAGATGGAAAGGCCGTAGTCTATGCCAGTGAACGTGATGGGAAATGGAATATTTATAAATCCACCAAAAAGAGGGAAGAGGAACCATTCTTTTATGCCTCTACGCTTTTAAATGAAGAGGTGTTGGTAGATAATGAAACCGACAGCTACCTGCCCTCTTTTTCTCCCGATGGTAAAAAACTGGCTTTTATTGCAGACCGCCGCACCCTTAGGGTAAAGGATATGCAATCTGGAAAAACTACTGACCTTCTTACCCCTGCCGATCTTTTCACCATGAGGGATGGGGATAAATATTTTACCTGGAGCCCGGATAGTAAGTGGCTTTTGGTAGACTGGAACAAGTCTCTTAACAACAGTGAAATTTTGCTGCTGGCCGCCAATGGAGGCAGGAGAGTTAATCTCACGGAAAGCGGTTATGATGATTCCTATCCAAAATGGACCAATGAAGGCAGGCAAATGATCTGGTTTAGTAACAGGAACGGCCTTAAAAGTTATGCCACCAGTGGAAGGACAGAAGAAGATGTGTACAGCATGTTCTTTACCCAGGATGCATGGGATAAATTCAACATGAGCGAAGAGGATTATAAATTAATGAAGGAAATTGAAAAGGCAAACAGTCCGGACAGCATTTCAGAAAAGAAAAAGGACAAAAAAGAAAAACCTCTTGAAATTGACTGGGATGGTCTTAAGGAGAGAAAGGCGAAGCTTACCATCCATTCCAGTTCCCTTAGTGATGCTGTGCTTTCTAAAGATGCTGAAAAACTTTACTACCTGGCCGAATTTGAAGATAAAATGAACCTTTGGGAAACCGATCTTAGAACCAGGGAAACAAAGATGATCATTAAGCTGAATACCCGTAGGGGAACGTTAAGCTGGGATAAAGAGAAGGAAAATCTCTACCTGCTAAGTGAAGGAAAGATTTCAAAACTGGATCTTTCAGGAGGTAAGTCTGAAAGTATCAGGGTTTCAGGGGAAATGATGTATGATGAAGTTGCCGAACGCGAAAGCATGTTTGACCATGTTTATAACAGGGCAAAAAATGTTTTTTATGAACCAACCTTTCATGGTCAAAACCTGGACAGCCTGTATATCGAGTACAAAAAATACATTCCTCATATAGGCGATTCCTATGAGTTTGCTGAAATGCTTTCGGAAATGCTTGGAGAACTAAATGCTTCACATTCCGGTGCAAGGTATAGCAGTGATATGGAAAACGGAGATGAAACTGCTTCCCTGGGACTATTTATGGATTATGATTATAATGGAAACGGGATCCTTATTACAGAAGTGCTGCAGGGAGGCCCGCTGGATAAGGCTGAATTTAATGTAGAGCCGGGGATGATTATTAAAAGCATCGATGGGGAGGCTATTGCCGCAGATAAGGATGTGGCCAGGTATTTAAATCGCAAGGCCGGTAAATTTGTGCTGTTGGAACTTGTTGACTCTGAGACTAAAGAACATAAACAAATCACTGTAAAACCCATTGGCCTTAATGAAGAAAGGAACCTTCTCTACGAGCGCTTTGTAAGAATTAATGAAGAAGAGGTGGATGCAGAAAGCGATGGCCAGTTAGGTTATGTTCATATCCCGGGCATGGCAGACGGTCCATACCGTTCAATATATGAAGATATGATGGGTAAATATTTTGATAAAAAAGCGGTGATTATTGATACCAGGTTTAATGGAGGCGGGGATTTGGTGGCAGATCTTGCTGCTTTCTTTACAGGTACACCTTTTATTACCTACGCCACGGCTGCCAAAGATGTGGGGGGAGAACCCACTTCCCGCTGGACAAAACCAACCCTTTCTTTGTACAATGAAAGTATGTATTCAGACGGGAGCTGTTACGCCAGTAGCTACGAAGCTCTTAATATTGGTAAAACAGTAGGTATGCCGGTTCCCGGGACCTGCAGTTTTGCCGGGTGGGAAACTTTGGCAGATGGCACTCGCTGGGGAATAGTACCCGTAAGTGCACGGGATATGGCCGGGGACTGGATGGAAAACAAGCAAACCGAACCAGATATTATAGTAAGAAATATGCCAGAAATTATTTCTGAAGGAAGGGACCAGCAATTGGAAAGGGGAATAGAAGAGCTGATGAAAGAGGTTTCTGAAGAAGAAACTAAACAACCATAATTCCAGGCCAATCCCAATAATGTTTTATACATGGAAAATCCTATAATTGATGGCAGGACATTGAAGCTGGTATTTTTTTACCTGGTGGTTTTTCTTGCTGCTTCATGCACAGATGAAGATGAACCAGGCTACGATTTGCTTATTTCCAATGTTAATATAGTAGAAGTAAAATCGGGGGAGCTGAAGGAAAATCAGCTTATTCTTGTTAACGGAGGCAGTATAAGCCATATTGATGATGCGGCAAACCTGGAAGAATACAGGGCGAAGGAAATACTTGATGCTGAAGGGAAATTTGTAATGCCGGGCCTTTGGGATATGCATGTGCATTTTAGAGGTGGAGATTCCCTTGTTGAAGAAAACAAAAACCTGCTTCCGTTGTTCCTGGCCTATGGCATCACCACGGTAAGGGATGCCGGGGGCGATATTACTCCTTCAGTCCTTAAATGGCGGAAGGCTATAGCCGAAAATAAGATTGCAGGCCCCACTATTTTTACTTCCGGGCCAAAGCTGGACGGTCGAAATCCTGCCTGGCCGGGCTCTATACCGGTCACCAACCAGGAAGAAATTAAAGCCGCCCTGGATTCTCTTCAGGAATTAGGCGTGGATTATGTAAAAATGTATGACGGGAGCCTTTCTCCTGAGTCTTACTAAGGAATTATAAGCGAAGCGGAGAAACGGGGATTAAAGACCACAGGGCATATGCCCCTGGCGGCAGATTTCCTGAAAGCGGTAAATCTTGGCCTGGATGGGGCAGAGCATATGTATTATCCCTTAAAAGCATGTTCCCCCGTGGCAGATAGCCTTACGGAATTAGACCTGGGATACGGAATGATGGAAACACTTATTGATACTTATGACCCAGAACTGGCCGGGAAAGTTTTTTCAAAAATGGAAGAAAACGAGGTTTTTATAACCCCTACTTTATACATAGGTAAAACCCTGGCAGAAATCCTGGAGGTAGATCATACCCGGGATACCTTGCTTCCATTTATTGGAAAAGGAATACAGGAAACCTACCAGGGCCGGATTGAATGAGCCAAAAGAGCAAAGGCCTCAGGTAGCCAGATGAGGGAAAAAATGGAAAAAATAAGTGCTGCAATGATCCGGCCTATGCAGGATGCCGGCGTAAAGATTTTGGCGGGTTCAGATAGCGGGGCGTTTAATTCTTTTGTTTATGCTGGCGAATCGCTTCAAAAGGAACTGGCAGCACTGGTAGCTGCAGGATTAAGTCCGCAGGAAGCTCTGACAACTTCTGTAATTAATGGGCCTGAATTTTTTGATGTTCTGGATAAATACGGTGATATTTCCCGCGGAAAAGCGGCAGATCTTTTGTTGCTGAACAGTAATCCGCTGAAAGATATCAGGAATCTGCAGGATATATTTGCGGTGGTGAAATCGGGGAAGGTTTATCCTCGTAAAGAGCTTCAGGAATTATTGGTTGCACTTATTGAAGAATAGAAAAAAGCCTGAAAAAAGAAGCTGAATCAAATCCAGCCCCTTTCCCAGGCTACACTCGGGGAGTGACTAATCTTCCGGACAGGTGCTGTCACTGGAAAAATCACCTTCAATAATACCTGCTTCAGCAGACTCAAAGCTTATATGTCCGGAGACACTGGAACATGCAGAAGAAGTATCTGTAGTTACAGTTTTATAGCGGTGCATTCCTGTCCAGGTTACGGGTTCATTACTGCCATAGATTCCGTTCGAGAATTCGCACGTAGTATACTCACCAACAGTAGTGCAGCTTTTTTCTACGATTACCTCATTGTCCACCAGAATTCCAAGGGAAGCCTGGATGGTCATACTGCTGCTGCCATCTTCGGTGGTGAGCATCATATTAAAAGTCCTTTCCTCGTTATTAAGAGGCACGCCGTTTATGGAATCCTTTTCCTGGCAATTGGTACACTTATAAGTTCCGGTAATTGGGATGATGGTTTTGTTTTCAGTTTCTTCGGCGGCAATCATAGCTCCTTGTTCATTTTTAAATACCACCTCTTTAAAAACCGGCTTATTATTGGCATCTAGTGAAAAAACAAAGGAAAAATCTTCCGAGTCAAAAGTTAATTTAAAATTACTGCTTTTACTTACTTCTTCAGCGCGTATAAATTTCGCGGTGTAAGTCTTTCCCGTTTGAACGGTTAGAACAGCATTGGCATGATAATCGGACTTTTCATATTCAAAGGTAGATTCTGATACCTCAAGTTGGAAGGTTCCACGGTATTTAGAATTGTAAGTGGCAAAAATTCCTTTATAAGTTTTTCCGGGGCTATAATCTTCTTCAGCAGAGGTGCTTTCTGTTATTAGTCCTTCATCGGGTGAACAGGAATGGAATAAAATGCTAAAAAGAGAAAAAGCGGTAAACCATACAGCTTTTCCGGCAAAGAATCGGGGCGACATCATTTTCATTAATCTTTCACTTTCCGGTCCGTTAAGACCGTTTTTTTTAACAATATTTTTGGATTTCAAGGAGTTTCAATGGTTCTGAGAATTCCCGTTGCCTTTAAAATAACAACAGGGGGTAGGTGCTAATTGTCAGAAATGTACGCCTTCAAATCGGGTGCAAATAGCGATAAAAATCGATTAAATGCAAGTAAGTTCGACTAAAGGTCGTGTTAAAGTTTTTTTATGAATATTTAGCAAGATTTTAATAATTTGATTTTCAGTTAAATAACTTTGGTTTCTGAGGAAAAATTAGAGGCGGTAACTTTCTGAAGGAAAATTCTTATAAGATTGATAATGTAGTATTTAGATTTTGACAGAAAGGTTTGAATTTTCCTTCTTAACTTGCGTTAAAAATTCTGCTTTTGCCTCGTAAAAAGAAATCCATAGAACCTAATAAAATCAATTTTAGGGAAAGTTTTGCCTCTCTGAAATTTGTTCCGAGATTTTTTAGAGAGATACGGAAAGTTAATCCCTTGCTGTTTTACACTAATGTAATTTGCAGGATTATTAATGCCGCCCTCCCCGTACTTATTCTTTATGTAGGAAAATTGATAATTGATGAGGTGCTGCTGCAGATTTCTACGGAAGAAAAAGAACTGGATCGGCTTTGGATTTTGGTGGCAGCTGAATTTGCCCTGGCAATTCTGTCAGATTTGATTAGCCGCGGAATAAATCTGAGTGATGCCTTACTGGGAGACCAGTATTCCATAGATACTTCTGTAAGGATCATTAAAAAGACTTCAGAAATCAACCTGGACCAGCTGGAGGATTCCGAATTTTACGATAAGCTGGAAAGGGCGCGGCAGCAAACCACCGGCCGGGTTGGACTTATGTCTAACATCCTTACCCAGGGAGAAGATATTGTGGTTATTTTATCCCTGCTTGGCGGGGTAGTGGCTTTTGAACCCTGGCTTATTGTATTGCTGGTGGTATCTATCGTACCAACGCTAATAAACGAAATTAAATTTAGCGGCACCAGTTATTCGCTTGCCCGCAGCTGGACACAGGAGCGGCGGGAGCTGGATTATTTACGTTATGCCGGTGCCAGCGACGTTACTGCGAAGGAGGTAAAACTTTTTGGCCTTTCAGATTACCTCGCAAAGAGGTTTAAAGGCCTATCAGATAAATATTATACTCAAAGTAAAAAGCTCGCGAAACAGCGTGCCGGCTGGGGCTCTTTTTTTAATATTATTGGAACTTCCGCTTATTATGGCGCCTATGTTTTTATTATTTTCAGGACAGTGGCAGGCGCGCTTTCTATAGGAGACCTTACGTTCCTATCGGGGTCCTTTAACAGGTTAAGGTCAAAATTACAGGGTTTTTTCACCCGTTTTACGGCCATCACTGAAAGCGCTCTATACCTTCAGGATTATTTCGAATTTCTCGATCTTTCTTTTGCTGAAAAAAATTCTGAAGGAAACTTACCTCTGCCAGAAAAGATCAGCAGCGGCTTCGAATTTAAGAACGTGGGTTTTAAGTATCCTAAATCTGAAAAATGGGTGGTAAGAAACATTAATTTTGAATTAAGGGCAGGAGAGAAACTGGCTTTTGTGGGAGAAAACGGAGCCGGGAAAACTACATTAATTAAACTGCTGTTGCGTTTCTATGAACCTACCGAAGGAGAAATCTTACTGGACGGTATTCCGGTTAAAAAATATAACCAGGCAGCTTACCAGCAGTATTTTGGAGTGATCTTTCAGGATTTTGTAAAATTTGAACTTACCCTGCGGGAAAATATCGCTATGGGCGAAATTCAGGAGATTAATGACCAGCAGCGTTTAGATAGCGCCGCACAAAAAAGCCTCGCGCAGGAGGTGGTGGCAGAAATGCCTCTGGGTTATAATCAACAACTTGGGAAGAGGTTTAAAAACGGGAAAGACCTTTCAGGGGGGCAGTGGCAAAAAATAGCCATTGCACGGGCTTATATGAAGGATGCAGAAGTTTTGATTCTTGACGAACCTACTTCAGCCTTAGATGCAAGGGCAGAAACTGAGGCTTTCCAACGTTTTATTGAGTTGACACAAGGTAAAACCGCAGTGATTATTTCCCACCGATTTAGTACAGTAAGAATTGCCGACAGGATAATGGTATTAAAAGATGGTGCCGTGCTGGAAATAGGTACGCACTCAGAATTAATGAAAAATAATAAGCTGTATGCGGAATTGTTTAATTTGCAGGCAGCGGGGTATCAATAAGCAATAAATAATGGAAAATGGACAATCAAATGTTTGCAGGCGCAAACTGTTAAAAGATGCTTCAATGATCCTGGGTGTCACCTCGAGCGAAGGCGAGAGGCGGTTTTCTTTTCGCATCATCTGGGTTAGGAATTGATAAGTGACAGTATTGAATTGCCTGCCTCACTAAAAATAACAAACAACCCACAACCACAACTCACAACTATAAAATAATGAAAAAGCAACTTCTAATCTTAATACTCATATTAGCAAAAATTACTTCAGCAATGGCACAAGATGAAACGCTGCTGTTATGGCCGCAGGGAGTTCCAAATTCCAAACCTTCGGAAGAAAAAGAAATAGCAGATAAAGGTGATATTCTTTGGATACGCCAGGTACAGCAACCAGAAATTCAGGTTTTTCTGCCGCCAAAAAGTATTTCCACGGGGCAGGCTGTTCTTATTTGCCCTGGCGGGGGTTATGAAGGCCTGGCTTTCGACTGGGAAGGCACCCAGATCGCAAAATGGCTGAATACCAAAGGAATCGCCGGAATTGTGCTGAAGTACCGCCTGCCATCTTCGGCTTCTGTAAAAGTGAGCTATGAGGCACCGCTGCAGGATGCGCAACAAGCGATGAAACTGTTGCGGGAACATGCTGCCGAATGGAATATTAACAGGCAGAAGGTTGGCGTGATTGGCTTTTCTGCCGGGGGTCACCTGGCTTCTACTTTGGGAACGCATTTTGAAAATGAAGATTCAGCCAATTCACGACCAGATTTTATGGCGCTCATTTATCCGGTTATCAGCATGGAAGCACATGTTACCCATATGGGCTCCAGAAATGCGCTGCTGGGACAAACTCCGGACGAGGAGTTGGTGGCAAAATTCTCAAACGAGCAGCGGGTTTCGGAGAAAACTCCGCCTACTTTCCTAATTCATGCCACAGATGATGAAGTTGTACCCGTGGAAAATTCACTGGCTTTTTATAAAGCTGTAAAGGATAAGAATATCCCGGTAGAAATGCATATTTATCCCGAAGGCGGGCATGGTTTTTCCCTTGGGAATGGCAACAGAATACTGGAATCATGGCCGGAACTTTTTTATGCCTGGCTTAAAAGTCTTAATTCTGGGGAATGAAAAAGTTAAAGAAGAAGATTAAAAGGAGAGAAAATCAGAGTAAGAAGTTATAACTGATCCGAACCGTAATAATTTAAATGCTGTTATTTTGAAGCATATTGGAATTTATGTAGCGAATTATTCTATAGATGGCCAGTGGCTGCAAAAAAATGAGGAGAAAATCCCGGGATTTGAGAGCTTGCAATCAGGGAAAGGAGCGGTTTTTTCTGAAAGAGTACTGAAGAAATTCATAGAGGAAGACCGGCGAAGGGATTTTTCTGAATTGATTGGCGCAGGAAAAAGATCTTTGCGCACTTTTTCCAGCGGGGAAAAGCGAAAAGCTTTGCTGGATTATCTACTGAAGCAAAATCCCGATTATATAATTCTGGACAGTCTTTTCGATAATCTTGATGCGCAATCTGTAGAGAATTTAAAAACCAGGCTGCAGGAAATTTCAAAAGAGGCTTTAATAATCCAGGTTTTTAGGAGAAAGGAAGATCTTTTGCCTTTTATAGAACGGGTTGTTTTTATTGAGAATAAAGAAATCAGTAAAGTCTGTCCAGTTGAAGAATTTACAGCCAATCCGGTTTCCGAAGAAAAACCAGCGGGCATTAATAACATTCCCGAAGCTCCCGGTGCATTTAGAAACATTCCGAAAATATTGCTGAAACTGGAAAATGTTTGCGTGAATTATGATGGCCGGCCAATATTGGCCAATATCAATTGGGAGGTCAAAAAAGGACAATTCTGGAAGCTCACCGGCCCAAACGGCTCGGGAAAAACGACCATTTTAAGCATGATTTACGGCGATAATCCCAAGGCTTATGGTGAAAATGTGTTATTGTTCGGAAGTAAAAAAGGCAGCGGAGAGAGTGTTTGGGAAATTAAGAAGAAAATCGGCTATTTTTCGCCATCCCTTACCGAACTTTTCAGCAGAAGAAACACTGCGCTGGAAATGCTGATTTCCGGGCTGGTAGACAGCGTGGGGCTTTATCAAAAACCTACTGATAAACAGCTGGTACTGGCCAGAAGCTGGCTCAAAACCTTAAACCTGGAACACCGGGAAAAGCAGGTTTTTACCAAATTGCCGTTGCTGGAACAGCGGCTGCTGCTCATTGCCCGGGCCATGATCAAACATCCGCCGCTCCTGATCCTGGATGAACCTACCACAGCACTGGATGACGAAAGCGCGCTAAAAATTGTGCGGTTAACAAATCTTATTGCTGCTGAAAGTGAAACCGCGGTGATCTTTGTTTCCCATCGCAAAGAGAAAGGATTAGACCCGCAATTTGCTTACGAGCTTTGTCCTGCTGAAAATGGCTCGAAAGGACGGGTTTTATGAAGTAACTTTCTCACCCAATAGAATTTCAACTTAAAATACTCTAGCCTGCTCCTGCACATTTTCTTACGCGAGCCTGCAATATTGTGATGGTCGATTGTCTTCTTATTTATGTGCTGTTTTAATTAAATCGTAGGCTGCCTGCATTTTTTGGAAAAGAATTTTAAATATAAAGCTGGTATTGATTATATTGAGGGGTAAATGGTTAGGAATGAAATAATTGTGTTTTAAAGATTCTTCTTTAGAATAATAATTTACAGTATCAATTAAGTCTTCAAAAGATATGGAGAATAATAACAGATCGCATATAAACATGCCTGCAGGTTATTTTCCAGATCCCCTACGTTGGAGTTTTAATTTTATTTCTGAGGCCAGAATTACTGAAAGAAATTAGCCATCCCCATTTTTCTACTTCTTTGATCTTTAAAGGACGGCGAAGAGTATCTTTCAGCAAATAAAAATGATGATTTATGTATAAGGAATTATCTGAAGGTTGCAGGGAGCATGATGTCCGGGATACGATTTTCATTATTCAATTTAAAAATAAAGCAAAGGCGAGGCGGTTTATGTACAAAAGGTGCCGGGATAAATGTAAAAATCTAATTTTATGAGTAAGGCAGAGGAAGAATTTAAAGTAGCCCCCCATGTTAAAAATAAGCATACCGATGATCTTATAGACCATTACTGGGGGAGCATCACGTATGTGGCTTCCCTGATTAAAGCTTCTGAGCTTAAGGCCGGGCTTATTCTTTCTTTTTATGGAATCCTGTTCAATTTTATCTTTCAGAATATAAATGTTGTCCTTTCCCATTTTGTAAATGAGAACGCAGTGGCAATATATTTTTTGCTGGGTTTATGGTTCCTCTCCATGATTCTTTCGATTTATTACAGCATCAGGTGCTTTATGCCGCGTATTGAGGGTAAGTACGATAAAAATATATTTTTTTTCAGGGATGTGATTAGCAGGTTTGGGGATATTAAAAGTTTCAGCAGGACATTTTATGACATAAGCCTGGATGAAGACCAGCTTTTTGACCACCTGGGGCAACAGGTTTACATAAATTCAAAAATCGCCAGCGTCAAATTCATGAATGTAAACCGCTCCCTGCGATTTCTTGCGGTGGGACTTTTTATCCTGCTGATCATTTCGGTTTATTACGTGCTGACTATAATAATTGTTTAAATGAAGAAGTATGAAAAAAGAAAAAATACGATGGACAAAAAAGGAATTGCAGGTGTACATCCTGCTTTTATGTGCCAATGCGGATGCTGTAAAGACAGAGGAGGAAATGAGCCTTATAAGATCAAAAGTAGATAAAGATACTTTTGAGAAAATGCAAAACGAAATTGCAGGGGATACCGAGGAGGAAAGTTTGGACAAAATACAAAATGCTGTGGCCATTCATCATTATTCCTATAAAGAGATTCTTCAGCTTCAAAAGGAGATGCAGGAAGTTTTCTTTTCAGATAATAAGTACACTATGCTGGAATGCACTATGGACCGTATTCTAAGAAATATGCTTTACTAAGCGGGGGCAGCATCTTCAATAAATAAAAAATTCAGCAACAGAAAAGTTTGCTACAGCATTCCTGCGGCTCCTTTTTCAATACAATTCGCAGGTATTTTTAGTATTAATTTCATTATAAATGAACTGGCTCCTCCATGCAAAAGCTGTGGATAAATTTGGATAACTTCAATTACTTTCTTTTCTATTAAAACTTGTGTTTCTTTACATTAGCCTAAATTAAAATCCCGGAAAATTGTCAGCTAAAAAACCCCAGAAGGTCACCCCTTTAATGAAGCAATATAACAGCATCAAGTTAAAATATCCTGATGCCCTATTGTTATTCCGCGTAGGGGATTTTTATGAGACTTTCGGGGAAGACGCCGTAAAGACAGCGCGCATCTTAAATATTGTGTTGACTAACCGTAACAACGGGGGCGAAAGAAGTGAACTTGCCGGTTTCCCGCACCATTCCCTGAATACCTATTTGCCAAAACTGGTAAAAGCGGGACAGCGGGTGGCAATTTGCGACCAGCTGGAAGACCCGAAGATGACCAAAAAGATAGTGAAGAGGGGCGTGACAGAGCTGGTAACTCCGGGAGTAGCATTAAGTGATGAGGTGCTAAGCAGTAAATCCAACAATTTTCTTTGCGCAATCCATTTTGGGAAAAAAAGCCTGGGGATTGCTTTTCTGGATGTTTCCACCGGGGAATTCCTTACTTCACAGGGTACTTCAGAATATGTGGATAAGCTGCTTCAGAATTTTAGCCCCAGCGAGGTTTTAATTCAGAAAAAATACAAAAAGGAATTTTCCAGGGATTTCGGCGAAGATTTCCATACCTTCTGCCTGGAAGACTGGGTTTTTAAGCAGGATTTTTCTTCAGAAACCCTGAACTCGCATTTTCAGACCAAATCCTTAAAGGGTTTTGGGGTAGAACACCTGGAGGAAGGGGTGGTTGCCTCGGGTGCGATCCTTCATTATTTAGCCGAAACCCAGCATCATAAACTTCAGCATATCACTTCGCTTAGCCGTATTGCTGAAGAGGAATATGTGTGGATGGACCGCTTTACCATCAGGAACCTGGAATTGTATAATTCCACAGCCATGAACGCGGTAACTTTGCTGGACGTTATTGATAAAACCATTTCTCCCATGGGCGGAAGGTTGCTGAAGCGTTGGCTCGCCCTTCCGCTTAAAAATGCCGAAAAGATAAGGAAGCGTCATGAAGTGGTAGAGTTTCTGCTGGGGAATACCCCGGTTTTAGCTGAAATTCAGCAGCACATCAAAGAGATAAGCGATCTGGAAAGGCTTATTTCCAAAGTGGCCACGGGCAAGGTTACGCCCCGGGAAGTCAATCAGCTAAAAAAATCCCTGGATGCGGTGATTCCTATTAAAAAAATAGCTTCAGGATGTAAAAATGATGCTTTAAAAGTAATAGGGGATAACCTGCAGGGTTGCGATCTCCTCAGGACAAAAATTAAAGAGAGCCTTACTGAAGACGCGCCGGTAAATGTTCAAAAGGGGAATGTAATCGCTAATGGTTTCTCTGCGGAACTGGACGAGCTCCGGAAAATTGCCTTTTCAGGAAAGGATTACCTGGACAATATGCTCCAGCGAGAGTGTGAAGCAACCGGAATAACTTCCCTGAAGATTGGCAGCAACAATGTATATGGTTATTATATTGAAGTCCGCAACACCCATAAAGATAAAGTGCCGGCGGGATGGACCAGGAAACAAACCCTGGTAAACGCTGAACGCTATATAACCGAAGAGCTTAAGGAATATGAAGCGAAAATACTGGGTGCCGAAGAAAAAATACTGCAACTGGAGCAGGAAATCTTTGGAAAACTGGTGCTATGGATGAACGATTATATCCAGCCGGTGCAGCAAAATGCACAGTTGGTGGCACAACTGGATTGCCTTGCCTCTTTTGCGCAGCAGGCCAAACTGGAGAAATACTGCCGGCCGGAAATTGAAGAAGACTACGAACTGGATATACAGGAGGGCCGCCACCCCGTAATCGAAAAGCAGTTGCCCATAGGCGAAAATTACGTGACTAACAACGTGCAGCTGGACCGGGAAAACCAGCAAATTATTATGATTACAGGGCCTAATATGAGTGGTAAGTCGGCCATTTTAAGGCAAACCGCACTTATTGTGCTTATGGCACAGATGGGAAGTTTCGTGCCGGCAAAATCGGCTAATATTGGGCTGGTGGATAAGATCTTTACAAGAGTAGGAGCCAGCGATAATATTTCTATGGGCGAATCTACTTTTATGGTAGAAATGAACGAAACCGCCAATATTCTTAATAATATTTCTAAAAGAAGCCTGGTGCTGCTGGATGAAATTGGCCGTGGGACCAGTACTTACGACGGCATTTCTATTGCCTGGGCCATTAGCGAATACCTGCACGAGCATCCTGCCCGGCCAAAAACACTCTTCGCTACGCATTACCACGAGTTGAACGAGATGTGTGACACCTTTGAGCGGATTAAAAACTTTAATGTATCGGTAAAGGAGTTGAAAGATAACGTGCTTTTTCTGCGGAAACTGGTGCCGGGGGGCAGCGAACATAGTTTTGGGATACATGTGGCGAGAATGGCCGGGATGCCGCAGCAGGTTTTACACCGCGCCAACAAGATCCTTCAAAAGCTTGAGAAATCCCATGCCATGGAAGACTCCGGCGAGATCTTAAAGAAGTCGGCTGAAGATGAAATGCAGCTGAGTTTTTTTAACCTGGATGACCCGCTGCTGGAAGAATTGCGGGATGAACTGCTGCACATTGATATTGATACCTTAACGCCTGTGGAAGCTTTAATGAAGCTGAACGAGATCAAAAGGATGCTGGCAAGTAAGCAGAAAGTGAAAGCCTGAGTTTCTGAGTTAACAATTGGCAATTGAGAATGTAAGATAAGATGGTAGAATGACTATTGGCGATTGTACTCCCCTCTTACAAGTCAGTTTACAATAAGAAGCTCATCCTGAAATTATTTCCGGATCTTCTGTTTTTCAAATGTAGAGGTCTGAACAGGAACTAAGTCAGTTTATAACAGACTCCGAATTAGGAGCCTGATAATTTTAGCATTTTTCTAAAAAAGTTCTTTGTTGTTGTTGAAAATGTTTTAAATTTGCATCCGCAATTAATATTTGTGGCCTTGTGGAAACAAGGGAAGTTCATTAAAATGCGAAAATAGCTCAGTTGGTAGAGCGCCACCTTGCCAAGGTGGAGGTCGCGGGTTCGAATCCCGTTTTTCGCTCTGAAAGTAAAGAAATAAGCCCCGGTTTGTCTGGGGTTTTGTTTTTACGCGCTGGATTCAAAATCCAGACTTCTGTAAGTTCTTAAATTATTAAACTTAGTGTATGCTCGGGTGGTGGAATTGGTAGACACGTTGGACTTAAAATCCAATGAACAGCAACGTTCGTACGGGTTCAAGTCCCGTCCCGAGTACTTAAAGCCTCCGCAAACGCGGGGGCTTTTTTTATGGAAAAAATTTACGGTATGCGCTTTTTCTATGGCTGGCATGGGCAGCATAAAAATTCTGGCAATGTTCTTGTGGTTCATCTTCAAATTTGTAAGCATGAATATCAAAACCGCTACTATCGCTATTGCATCAGCAATTCTTTTAATTTCCTGTTATTCAAGTAAAGCCCCGGATGTTAACATAGGCATGTCTGTAGATGACTTCAGAAAATCTGCAAAATATGAAGAACTGGTATCTCAAGACAGCCAGTGGATTGTCTATATGGTCAAATATGGATGGGGAGCAGACAGGTTTGGCTACTATTATTTTAAAAATGATAAACTGGTAAGAATGGACAGTGAGCAGGATCCTGCATCTTACAGTTTCAAGATCGCCAGGGATTAATTCTTTTAATAGATTGGGTTTTTATTCCTGAAGCGGAAGAAGGAATTAGCAGTTTAGGGGGGTAAATTTTCGCCTTTTCCAGAATTATGTTGTGACGGTATTTGCTGGCAAAGATGCCTGCCTTTAAGAAAGGTGGGAAAGCAGGAAAGAAGACAAAAAACCTAACACGGTTACCAGGCCAATAATATTATGCCCCTTTTCGAAGGCTTCGGGAATCATAGTGGCTGAGAGCATATTTAGTATCGCGCCAGCGGCAATAGCCAATGTTGCTCCTATAAAAACATCAGACAACTGGCTAAATACCGTGTAACCAATAACAGAAGCCAATCCAGAAATTATTGCTATACAGCCCCACACCCCAAAAATAAAAAGTTTGGATCTTCCCGCTTTCTTCATCCCTGTAGAACTGGAAAGCCCTTCGGGTAAGTTGGAAAGAAAAATGGCAATCACAGTAGCCGCGCTTACCGCCCCGCCTTCCAGTAAACTTATTCCAATAGCTATAGATTCGGGGATGCCGTCTAATAATGCTCCCAAAGCTATAGCCAGTCCGCTGCCCTCGTCCTCTTGTTCTGAAGGTTGTTGTTCTTGTGAACGTTTCCTGTGTTTTGCTCCCTTTTTCTCCAGAAAGAGGTTGGCCAGAAAATAAATGGCGGCACCAAGAATAAATCCTGTAGAAGTGGGAATTAATCCACTCTGGAGGTAAGCTTCTTCCATAAGTTCAAAGCACAGCGCCGATACCAGCACTCCTGCCCCAAAACCCATAACAATAGCGATTGTTTTTTGAGAAAGTTTTATGTAATACCCAACCAGAGAACCTAATATAAGGGCACTGCCGGAGAACAGGCCCCATAAACCTGCTTTGATCCATTCCTCCATTTTCCGGAAAATTTAAATATTGTTTCAAAATTAAGCGGAGTTTTTAGATAAGTAAAATAAGCTGAACAGCTTATAGAAAGTTTAACAGCAGCGGCAGCAGAGTTATAATTCTAATAAAAGATGTAAATAAAGCTTTACATATTAGAAAAAGCTCTATATTTGTAAATGAAACTTTACTTTTAATCAAAATAACTTTACTATGAAAACACAAAATGATAGTCGTTGTGCAGAAAGCAGGCGCAGTACTGTAAATTTGGCAATATGGACAGCCGCGTGGGTGCTGAGCCTTGCTTTGGTAACTTTTGGAGCCAGATGTTTATGGGATTTCAATATGGCGCTTACTATTCTGTTCATTTTAGTTAACCTGGCTACTGGAGTGGGAATGCTGGTTTATTACGTCAAATACCTGAGAAACCTGGATGAACTGCAACGCAAAATTTCCATGGAAGCCATGGGTGTCACTTTAGGTGTAGCTGTGGTTGGAGGGCTGGCTTTCTCCACTTTAGATGTAACTAATGTTATTTCTTTTGATGCTGAAATTTCCTATCTGGTGATCCTTATCGGGATTAGTTATATATTTTCCATTGCTGTTGCAAATTCCCGTTACAAATGAAAAACAGGCTAAAAGTGTTGCGGGCAGAAAGAGATTTGACGCAAGCCCAGCTCGCCAGCGAAACGGGTGTTTCAAGGCAAACTATAAATGCAATAGAAAAGGGCAAATTTGATCCCAGTTTACCCCTTGCTTTTCGGTTTGCCAGGTTGTTTGACCTTACTATAGAAGAAATTTTTGAAGATGAACAGGAAGTATAAAGGTCAACTACTTTAGCGATTCTTTAACTGCTGTTAAAAACCGTCTTAAAGAAGTGCTATTTTTCATTCTTGCGGCTACTTTTTTGTTGAAAACCTTTAATTTAAAGGCAGCTTAAGAAGAAGACTATGCCAAAGAGAATAATAATTATTGGTGGAGGCTTTGCCGGGATTAACCTGGCAAGGTCACTTGCCGGAAATTCACAATTTCAAATCACCCTGGTGGACAAAAACAATTATAATTTTTTTCCGCCTTTGCTCTACCAGGTTTCCACCGGCTATCTGGACCCTTCTTCCATCACTTATCCTATCCGTAATCTTTTCCGCGGAAAAGAAAATTTTCATTTCTGGATGGGCGAACTGCAGGAGGTGGTTCCACAACAAAAAAAGATAATCCTGGATAACGGAGAACTGCCTTACGACTACCTTGTTCTGGCCACCGGTACTAAAACCAATTTTTTTGGACTGGAACAACTGAAGGAACATGCAATTCCTATGAAGACCCTGGAGGATGCCCTTAGTATGCGCAATATACTTTTGCAGCGCCTTGAGGCTGCCTCCCGTATCAAAGATAAAGAGGAGCGCCTGCCATGGCTCACTATGGTTATTGGTGGCGGGGGACCTACCGGCGTGGAAATTTCTGGAATGTTCGCAGAACTTCGGAACAATACCATAAGAAAGGAGTTTCCTGAATTAGCAGGCTCAGGCGCAAAAATTTATTTAGTTAATGGTGGGAACGAGCTGCTCTCCCCAATGAGCAAGAAAAGCCAGGAATATGCCCTGAAAAACCTTAAACAAATGGGGGTGGATGTGGTTTTAAATACCCGTATTGTAGATTATGATGGTGAGAAAGTAAGTCTGAAAAATGGAAAGTACATCAGGAGTAAAAATCTTATCTGGGCCACGGGAGTTACTGGTTTAATCTTTAAAGGTATTCCAACTGAAGCTTATGATCGTGGAAACCGCCTGAAGGTAAATGAGATCAACCAGGTTGAAGGATTAGAAAATATCTTTGCCATAGGAGATTGTTGTATTCAGCGTACAGATCCTGCTTTTCCTGAAGGGCACCCTCAGCTGGCACAGGTGGCAATACAACAGGGTAAAAACCTGGCAAAAAATTTCAGGCGTATAGAAAACTCTCAGGACACGAAGGCTTTTAAATACAATGACAAAGGTTCTATGGCCATTATTGGCAGCAGTAAGGCGGTGGCAGATATTCCCAGGCCAAAACTGCATTTCAGCGGATTCATA
Source organism: Autumnicola tepida (assembly GCF_031846485.1). Taxonomy (NCBI): domain Bacteria; kingdom Pseudomonadati; phylum Bacteroidota; class Flavobacteriia; order Flavobacteriales; family Flavobacteriaceae; genus Autumnicola; species Autumnicola tepida. Next base: position 1,677 of record NZ_JAVRHQ010000017.1, on the reverse strand, counting down.
GCTTGGTTTATGTGGGTTTTTATTCACCTTTTTTCCCTGATTAACTATAGAAACAGGATTCGCACCTTTTATAACTGGTCTATAGAATACTTTACCAGGAATCAGGATTTAAGGTTAATCATCAGGCCGGCCAATAGTGTTGCTCCCCAGGAAATCCGGGAAAGTAAAACAGAAAAAGAACACTCGGGAGTATAGCCTTTCTCGGGGGTGTTCTTTTAATTTATTCTTCTGTTTTCTGCGGAAGGACCAAAAAGGGAAATGCAAGATGTTGGTCTATTTTTCGTATCACGGGTTCCCTGAAAATGGTGTGGGTGAAATTATGAGGATAATATACCATACTTAACAACTGAATTTTATTCTCCTTTACATAAGCTGAAACCGCTTTGGACACTTCTTCATCAGAAGGAAGGTATTCCACCCCAAATTTTATTCCCTGCAACAACATTTTGAGGTGGTTCAAATTATCTTTTTGTTTTTGGCCTAAAGAATCCCGCCCGCCAACATAAAGAATGGTAATTTTCGATTGGAAGTTCACCGCAAGTTTTTTCAATTCAGCCAAAGAAGAATGACTGAATTTTTTCTTTAATTCTGTCGCGAAGACAATTTTGCGAGGTGCTTTAAAATCCAGTTCTTTTGGAACCACCAGAAGAGGACAGGTAATTGCCTGTTCTATTACTTTGCTGGTGTTGCTGCCAAGAAGGCTTTCCAATGTGCCGGAATGGCCCCGCGTGCCCATAACTACAAGGTCGATATCTTTTTTTACAACAAAGGCAGGAAGGGCATGTGCAAGTTTTTGATCTGAGATATTAGTTTCAAATGTATGTGCGGGCTGTTTGTTATCCCTTGTAATACGATGTACCACTTCTGTACATCGGGTTTGAGACGCTGCTTTTAATTTAGGAAGCTGCTCAAGCTCCTCTTCGTTCACGATGCTGTAAACAGAAGTTTCTATCTCATTTCCGTAAAAGTTAGTGATAGAGAAGGTACATTCCTCATTCCTGTAAAGTTCAGTGGCATAGTATAAAGCACAATATGACTCTCTGGAAAAATCTGTAGCGACTAAGATGTTTTTCATGACAAACTATTTGCTCCAAAAGTAGGGGAGCAATGTCTGTAAAAAAATGACCATTATCATACTTCTGGTTCTTTCATATAATTAACTTTTGCTTTTATGCTTAATTGATTGCCAGGTATTTAAAATTTGAAATTGTAGTTAAATTTTCCCTAAAACTCACTTCGCATATTCATTTTTTAAATTATTTAGTCCTATTTCTAAACCTGAAGAACCATGAAAAAATTAATCCTCAGTATTGTTTTGGTAGTGTGTTTTAGCGGCTTCCTCTTCGCCCAAAAGACCGAATATAAAATTGTTACAGTGGTAGAATCCATTGTGCCGGGAGGCATGGGACGCTCCCGTATGATTAGCAGTGAAGAATCCCGAAATTTCAAGGAGTTTACCACCAAAAGGTCTGATGAAGATGATGAGCGCAACAAATCGGAAAGAGGCGACATCAGGATTAAGAATTTTGAGGAAACCAAGCTGCTGAATTTCTTTAATCTGGGAGGGATCCGCTTTCAGAATATTGCGGCCAATGATGCCGTAGTAACTTCAAAAATCAATGCTATGGCCCAGGAAGGCTGGGAACTGGCATTTGTGAACAGTGGTGTGGAGAGTTA